>CP104793.1:4295000-4495761 GCA_025916135.1 Rhodobacteraceae bacterium D3-12
TCTTGGAAATCGCCCGAACACTTGAAGAGAATGAACAATACTCTCAAATTGCGAAAAACTTCAAAAGATTGAAGAAACGCTACGAGAAACATTCTAAACCACGAAACCGCATCGCACATGGCCACTGTGCCGGATACTTACTAGGCGATGAGCAGTACTTGGTATTCGCAGTCGCTGAGTCCGAAGGAGTGGATCGAATGGTTGCTGAGGGGATTCCTGTCGAAAAAATAATTGCCGCCACAGAGTATGGACAAAAACTAACCGTATTTGCTTCGCAGACGGCAGAAAAGCTCTGGGCTGCTCGGGCAACATGAACACGTGAGTGGGCTCTAACGTCTGCAAGATAGGCAACACTAGCAGGAGTTCACATCGACGTCCGCGCAGCAGCATTTTTGCAGGGGTGTCAGTCGTCATATAAAATGGGACATCAGAGCGGCTTGAACATTGGAGGCTCTGGTTCGGTTGCGTGATTGATTATGCGGCTTGTTTTTGATGTTGCAAGCGGCGTTGTCGGATCGTCAGTTTCTTGATCTTCTCCCTTTCTCTCAGAATGGCTTTGTCCCGTCCAAAGTAGACGTCGGCGGGTGTGACGTTATTCAGGCTCTCGTGGTAGCGCTGGTTGTTGTAGTAGTCGACGAAGGCCCCGATCTGTCGCTCGAGATCACCGGGCAGGTAGTAATTCTCCAGCAGAACACGGTTCTTCATGGTCTGATGCCATCGTTCTATTTTGCCTTGGGTTTGCGGGTGGAATGGCGCTCCGCGAACGTGGTCCATCTTCTGATCCTCCAGCCATTTGGCCAGATCGCCAGAGATGTAACAGGATCCGTTGTCGCTGAGCAGACGGGGTTTGTGTCGGACCACGGCCTGGTCGCAGCCCGATGCCTGAAGCGCCAGCTCGATCGTGCTGGTCACATCCTCGGCCCGCATGTTCGTGCAGAGCTTCCAGGCGATGATGTAGCGGCTGTAGTCGTCGAGGATGGTGGACAGGTAATACCAGCCCCAGCCAATGATCTTGAAGTAGGTGAAGTCAGTCTGCCACATCTGGTTGATGGCGGTGGTCTTGTCCGTGAACTCATCGGCGGCCTTGATCACCACGTAGTCCGGCGCAGTAATCAGATCAGCGGCTTTCAGGATGCGGTAAACCGATGATTCAGAGACAAAATATCGCTTCTCATCGGTATATTTAACGGCCAGCTCGCGTGTGGTCAGTGCCTCATGCTCCAACGCAAACTCGATCAGATCGTCACGGCGGATATCAGGGATGCGGTTCCAGACCGACTTTGGACGTGGCGAACGATCTGCCAAGGCATCCAAGCCACCTTCGACATATCGGTCATACCATCGGTAAAATGTGGTGCGCGGGATGCCCAGCATATCAAGGGTCTTCTTGGTTGGCAGATGCGACCCTTCAACTGTGCGAATGATCTCCAACTTCTCGGTTGCTGGATACCTCATTCCTCGAACTCCCCAGCCCCTGTCATGCTTTTTTTGAGCAGACGGTTTTCCAAGGTGAGGTCGGCCACGCATTCCTTCAGGGCCATGGCCTCAGATCTCAACTCCTTCACCTCAGGCGATGTCGCTTGACGCGCCGTGTCGCCGGAAAGACGACGCTTTCCAGCCTCAAGGAATTCCTTCGACCAAGTGTAATACAGGCTGTCAGAAATACCCTCGCGGCGACATAACGCCGAGATGCTTTCCTCCCCGCGCAATCCGGCCAAAACAATGCGGATCTTCTCCTCCGCCGAGTAGGTCTGGCGGGTCTTGCGGCGGATGTTTTTGACCAGCTTGTCAGCTGCGCCTTTCGATGTTCCGGGCTTCTTGTTCATCTTCGCTCCTTAAAGGCTACGATGAACCAGAAACCCTCCGTTATTCAAATCCTCATATCTGTCCCATAGGTGCTGACGTCAGACACTGGTTGACACACTGGACATGGCGCAGTTCCGTATCGATGATACCAGCGGCCTCCGAGTTTGCGGGTCAGTGTTTGAGCATCATGCATCGTCGCGGTCCGCTTTGGCAGCTTCAATTACCGCGACGATCTCAGATTGCGGCCAGCGAGAGGCAGCACCCAGCTTTACTGGGCGGGTAATTGTGCCATCAGCAACCCTCCGCCAGAACGTAGGAAGGCTGATATTGAGAACTTTCGCGCCTTCGCGGGCGGTCAAAAGGGGATCAATCGGCCCCAAGTCAGATGCAGTATTTTTAGACATCAGAGTCTCCAGTCATTTGAGATGATTGGAGACTGATTGAGTCCTGTTGACATGTCGTCGGATTAGTAACGCGCCCTACTAATCCGACGTGTTTTTCTTCTCAGCAAACAGCGATGGAAATTCGATCAAAAGGTCCGCAATATACTTGGGTTGAGGTAGTTTGTCGCGCTCCTTCCAAACACGCTCTACTGCCGAGTATGACATCCCTTTTCCTAAAGATTGCAGTGCGTCAGCTACGATGTCACAGCCGCTATTTTGGTGAGTTGATGCATCATTCCTAGTGGGCCTAAATCCTATTTGTTCGAGTTGCTTGATCTGGCTCACAATTAGCATATTTCGGTGTGCGTCCCGATCTCGGTAGGGACCTTTCGGCAATGGCGGCTCATTGATCGCACCCGAAAGGAAGCTGGATTGCCAGCGCTGCAGCGCTGTCGAGTTCGGAGCAATTTTGAGCGTTGCAAGAAAGCGTAATGCCCAAAAAGCGTGATAATCATGCTGGGAACACTCGATAGTTCTCACAATGTCTTCTTCGGAAGGAGGCAGTGTCTTAAAAACATCTTGAAGAACCAAAAGCCCCCTCATGATGTTACTTCCGGGGTCTTTCGAACCTAACGTCTGCGTAAGCTGCTCGGATAATACCTTGGCTACAAATTTCGTTGCTTCTTCTTTTGTTAACTCTTGACTGCCAGTGCGTTCACTCCAGTTTCTGTCATTTCCTCGTTGAAGAGCCTGCTCAAGCAGCTTCAATGCATCAATCTCATTATTGCTCATATCTGGCACCCCTTTTGAGCTAATGTTTCCGTTCTACTGACAGCCAATGCCTGTTTGGCTAATCAGAGTTTTCACTGGACACGTTCTGAAAATCGCAGCTCCATTGCAGAAACTTGCTTCCAATGGTTATGGGGTGCAAATTGATGCGCCCTTACTTCAACAAGGCAGCTGGCATTTGCGTTGCACACCAAGTTGTCGGCAAGCTGGGCCCTGTAAGAAAAAGTCATGCTGAAATCTTCACAATTTGCGCCGGGCTGCCGGTGACATACTGCGCCCAACGCTCGAGTAGTTCGCGGCGCGGCTCAAGGAAGTCAGTACGACGGTATGCTCTTTCTACAGAGCTTCCGACGGTATGCCCCAGAATGGTTTCAGCGACCTCGTGTCGCGCATTTGTAGTTTCAGCGAGCCAATCGCGCAGGCTTGACCGAAAACCGTGCGGACGTGCTTCCAGACCTGCCCGCTTCATATGCTGCGAAAGCGTCATGTCCGAGATGATACCCTTGCGAACGGAAGGAAACAGATTCCCATCGCGGGCGTTTCTTGCCGCCTCGTGAACTACGTTTTGCGCCTCCATTGACAAAGGCACCCGAAAATTGGTGGTGGTGCCCTTTCGTCCTTTCATAGAATCTGCGGGTATCGTCCAAGTGTCGCCCTTAAATTGGTCGAGCCTGGCAGTGCGCAAAGATCCGGAGCGAACACCTGTCAAGATAAGTAGTCTTAACGCGAGGTGTGTTACTGTAGGAGTGTTAAGCGATGCATAAAACGCAGGCACTTCGGCCCAGCGCATAGCAGGTATATGGCTGGCCATATGTCGCTGAGTTCCAAGAAGCGCACGAGCCTTGTCACATGCTTGAAGGTCCACCTCTAAACCCAATGCTGCGGCGTGGCGCATCACGATACGCAGCCGGTTCATAGCCTTGCGGGCTGTCTCAGCCTTGTCGTGCCAAATCGGGGTCAAAGTATCGCGAATGTCGCGCTGATCAATCTGCGCTACGGGCGTTCTGCCCAGTTTCGGCAATACATGTAGCTCAAGCGGCGAGAACCAACGTCCGGCAGACCCGTCTCCTTTCAATTCTGCCTTGCGGCTCTCAAATGCATCGCGGGCAACATCGCTCAAAATGTGCATGTTGCGCTGGGCTTCATGTTTCAACCGTTCCCGCTCGCGAATTGGGTCACCGCCGGCAGCCACTACAGCGTTCCAGCGTTCCGCCTCCGCACGGGCAGCTTTGAGCGTCACCTTCGCGGCTTCACCCAAGCCCATTTCGTGTCGTCGACCGTGAAGCGTGAAGCGCAGTATCCAAGAAGGGTTCCGATTGTTTCGCACATAGAGATAAAGTCCGCCGCCATCACTGTGCTTGCCAAGTGGTGCAGACTTCACGAATGCAGAAGTGAGCTTGTAACGCACTCTCATTTCGGTCCCCCTTTTGGTCCCCCTCTAGATATAGTACACCCTACGTCCAATTGATAGTTCATGAAACCAGTTTTCCAGCTAATGCAATGAAACGAAAAGAATATTGATCGAAGTTGATATGCCGTGAGACAACAGTTATGTGCCTCTCCTGGGCACCATTCCCCGACAGTTTATTCATAATACATGACCCGAATGAGCGTGCGGGACCTTGGCTGTCTCAACCCTTATCATGCCCGCACAGACCGCCACCCAGTCAACCGGGCCGGCTAAACCCCAGGATCAGCTTGCTCGATAGCGCGGCGTCGCCCGCCATCGGTTCCATAACGTCATACCAAAACTTCGAAATCACATCTGCGATCAGCTCTGGCGACTCGGAATAGGCGGCCAGCGGCGGGTCCGTCCGCCCGTAAACTTTAAGCAAAAGCTCATCAATCATGCCCGCCAACGCATAAAGACTAAGCTGAAGCTCCTTGGACTCCGCTGAATGCTGCGGGTTCCTCTTGATGATCCGCGAGATCAGCTCATCGTTCGCCTCATTCGCAACCTTGGCAATGAGGCGATCATCATCTTTCAGCTGGAACATGCACCGCATTATCCCGACATTCTGGCGAAAGCAGCGAATGTAATGCAGGTTCGAGATGTAAATCCGCTCGCGGGTCGAATGGCCTTGGCGCAATTGCCGCGCGCCCATCCTGACAAAATCGAAATACCCCTCCAGCATTTTGGCAACAACTTCAGACCGCGTTTTGAAGTAGCGGTAGAACGTCCCATGAGCGAGGCCAGCGCCCTCGGCGATCATACTGACAGACAGGGAATGGTACGTGGTGCTGTTCAAAAGCCGCGCCGTTGCAAGAACAAGCTTCTGCTCTGTGCGCACAACCTTGCGTTCCCCTTTCGACTCGGCGAGGACAGTCTCGAGATGTTCGCAATAATCGTACATATCACACTTCCCTTACCGCCCGCGCAAAACAGCCTTCTGGCCTTGAGCAGTCCAGACAGTCTTTAGCAAATTACGCTCCAATCACAAGTTGCGCCCCGGGCGTCAATGGGAAACTCTTCTCTAACACACTGAAAAAGAGACAAAAGAAATTCCTTGACTAAAAAATGACAATGGCGTCACTTATTGGTTAAGCATCGGGAGAGCAGTTTGATGACAAGCAGTGGCGCGACGATCGAGTTCCGAAATGTGCGCAAGAATTTTGGCACTTTCACCGCTCTCGACAATCTCAGCCTCACGGTCGGGGCAGGCGAATTCATGACGTTGCTCGGCCCGAGCGGATCGGGCAAAACCACTGCTCTCAACGCGCTCGCCGGATTTATTGATGTCGACATGGGCGACATCCTGATCGACGGCGTTTCCATCCGGCACACCCCCACCGAAAAGCGCAACATCGGCATGGTGTTCCAGAGCTACTCGCTGTTTCCCCACCGCAACGTCCTCGCCAACGTCAGCTTCCCGTTGCAAATGCGCAAGGTGGCCAAGGCCGAGGTCCGCAAACGTGCCATGAAGGCGCTCGAGATGGTCCAGCTTGGCGATTTCGCCCACCGCATGCCGCACGAACTGTCTGGCGGCCAGAAACAGCGCGTCGCCATCGCCCGCGCGCTGGTGTTCGAACCGCGCGTCCTGTTGATGGACGAACCCTTGGGCGCCCTCGATCTCAAGCTGCGCGAAACATTGCAACTCGAATTGAAGGCCCTGCAAAAACAGCTCGGCAGCACGGTCATCTTCGTGACCCATGACCAGGGCGAGGCGCTCACCCTCTCTGACCGGATCGCCGTGATGGATCAGGGCGAAATTCAGCAGATTTGCACCCCGCAAGAGCTCTATGACCGGCCCGTCTCCACCTTCATCGCCAATTTCATCGGCTCGAACAATATCCTCAAAGTCGGCGCCTCCGATCAAACCTCCATGGAGGTCGAGGGCCTAGGGCGTATCCCGCTCGATCCCGGCACATCCGCGCCCTTCGCGGTCGGTCTGCGCCCCGAACTCATCCAGCGGGTGACATCCGGCGGCGTGCCCGCAGTGGTCGAGCAAACCATCTTTTCCGGCGAGGCGATCCGCTACACCGCCCGCACCGGCGACGGCACCGAAATCCTGCTGGTGGAACCCCGCCACCCGGGCGAGGCACCCCTCGCCTCCGGCCAATCCATCGCCTTGGGCTTTGAGGCCGAAAACCTGATTTTTCTAGCCAAGTAATGACCAACGATGCGGCCTTCGGGCCGCGCACAACAGGAGATGACAAAATGACTATTACACGGCGTAACTTCAACATCGGTTCTGTCGCCGCATTGGGCGCCCTTGCCGCCCCCGCGATTGCGCGCGCCGAGGCGACGACCATCGTTGTCAACGGCTCGGGCGGCTCGCTTGAAACCGTGATCCGCGACATGTTCGAAATCCCCTTTACCGAACAGACCGGCATCAAGGTGCGCGCCACCGCCCCGGTCAGCCTGCCCAAGCTCAAGGCAATGGTCGAATCCGGCAATGTCGAATGGGACCTGACCGAACTCAACGGCGATGACGTTGTAATCGCGACCAAGAATGGCTGGCTCGAAAACCTCGATTATTCGATCATCGACCCCAAAGGTCTCCTGCCCGAAATGGCCAAGGAACCAACCGCTCTGGTGCGCGCTTCCTATTCCACGGTGCTCGCCTATCGCACAGATCGCTACGAAGGCGAACAGCCCAACTCTTGGGCCGATTTCTGGGATGTCGAACGCTTCCCCGGTCCGAGATCGCTGGAAAACTCGCCCAAGGGCACGCTCGAATTCGCCCTGCTCGCCGATGGCGTCAAGCCTGAGGATCTCTATCCTCTCGATGTCGAACGCGCCCTTGCCAAGCTTGACGAGATCAAGGCGCACATCCCCGTCTGGTGGTCCACCGGCGCCCAGCACGTTCAACTGCTGATCGACGGCGAGGTCAACATGACCTCCTGTTGGAATGGCCGCATCTCGCCCCTTCAGGCCGAGGGCAAGCCCGTCGCCATCACCTTCAACGAAGGTGCCTTGATGCTGTCCTACATGGGCATGCCCAAAGGGGCCAAGCACCCGAAGGAAGCGATGGAATTCCTCAAGTATCGGCTCAACCCGAAACTGGCCGCAGAGTTCGTCAAGGTCGTTCCCTATCCGGGCTTCGTCCCCGGCATGTTTGACTACCTCGAACCAGAGTTCGTCGAAACCCTGCCAACGTCGCCCGCGAACGCGGCGGCCCAGTTCAAATTCAACAGCAAATGGTGGGCGGAAAACCTCGAAGAGGTGACCGAGCGCTGGACCGAATGGACGCTGCTCTAATCCCGAGGACGAAATGACCGTGAAGGCAAAACAGAATTGGCGGCTCTTGGCATTGCTCTTGCCAGCGATAGCCCTGATCGGCGTGTTGTTCATCAACCCGCTGGTCGGAGTGCTCGTCCAAAGCTTTGTCGGGGATGACGGCTTTACGCTGAAATCCATCTCCAAGCTTTGGACCTCGCGCCTCGCAAGGGTGGTGCTCGAACGCACGTTCTGGCTTGCCTTCACGGTAACCGTCATCTGCCTCCTGATCGGCTATCCGGCGGCCTACTACATGAGCCAGATGAAACCGCGCAAACGCGCGATGATCACCTATCTCGTGCTCCTGCCTTTCTGGATCTCGATCCTGATCCGCACCTACACGTGGATCATCCTTCTGGGTCGCGAGGGACTGGTTAACAGCGCCCTGCAATGGCTCGGCCTGACCGAGCAACCGGTCCAGTTCCTCTATACCAACTTCGCCGTGCATCTTGGCATGGTTCAAATCCTGCTGCCCATCGTCATCCTGCCGACCGTCGCGGGCATGGTGAATATCGACACCGGCCTGATCAAGGCCGCGCGCGTGATGGGGGCGTCACCCATACGCGCCTTCTGGTCGACGTTCTTCCCGCTTTCCCTGTCGGGGGCGGCCACAGGCGGGCTGATCTGCTTCATCCTGTCGCTCGGTTTCTATGTCACGCCAACCCTGCTCGGTGGACAAAAAAGCCTGATCATCGCCAACCTGATCGACCTTCAGGTGCACAAGACGCTGAACTGGGGCTTCGCCGCCGCGCTGGCCACCGCGCTGTTGCTCGCCACGCTCCTGTGTCTGCTGATCTTCTGGCTCGCGACCCGAAACCGCCCCGAATTCGCAACCGGAGGGCTGTCCAAATGATCCGTAGATTGCTCGCGCTGCATTTCTGGCTGGTCGTGCTTTTCCTTCTGGCCCCGTTGATCTTTCTCGTCCCGATTTCACTCGGCGAAAGCCAATTCCTCGAATTCCCGCCAAAGCAGCTTTCGCTCAAATGGTATCGCGAGTTCTTTCAGCAAGAGAGCTGGATGGAGGCCTTGTCGCTAAGTTTCCGGGTCGGCCTCGGTGCCACCGCGCTCAGCGTGATCATCGGCACCCTCGCCTCTGTCGCCCTCGTCCGGGGGAGTTTCCCGGGGCGCGGCATCCTGACGGCGCTGTTCATTGCGCCGCTCATCGTGCCCACGGTCGTGCTCGCCCTCGGGCTCTACATGATCTTCCTGCGCTGGCAGATCGTCGACAATGCGCTGGCGCTCACTCTGGCGCATGCGGTTGTGGCGCTGCCTTACTCGATCCTGCTGGTCTCCTCCAGCTTGCGCAGCTTTGACATGACGATCGAACGCGCGGCCCGCACCATGGGCGCGGGGCCGTTCAAGGCCTTCATGCTGATCACCACACCACACCTCGCCCCCTCCATCTTTGCGGCGGCGGTCCTGTCGTTCTTTGCCTCCTTTGACGAGCTGATCATCACGCTGTTCGTATCGGGTGGTCAACAAACGCTGCCGGTCCGCATCTGGAACGACCTCAGCCTCAAAATCGACCCGACCGTGCCCGCCGCCGCCGTCATGCTGACCGCCGTTAGCGCCTTGCTCATGTTCGCGGGCGAAATGGTGCGGCGGCGCAACGAAGCGCACAATCAAACCCTGAATAACGCGGAAGACTGACACATGAACAAGAGCGAAACGCCCCTCCCCACGGGACAATCCTGGCCCGAGATCAAAGCCGCGCTTGATCGCCAGCGCGCCGACGTTGAAAAAATGCCCTTCCCGCGCAACATCGCCGCGCTCGTCGATGAATGCCTCGCAAAACAGCCCGACGCCCCCCTCTGGACGTTCTTCGAAGAGCCGGACGGCGGCGCGGCCACCTACGCCGAAGTCGGCCAACAGATCGAGCAGATGGCAGCGGCGCTCTATTCATTGGGCATCCGCAAGGGCAGCCACGTCGCCGTCATGCTGCCCAACATCCCGTCCTTCCCGATCGCTTGGCTTGCCCTTGCAAAACTGGGCGCGGTCATGGTGCCGGTCAATATCAACTATACCGGACGCGAGCTGAACTACGTCCTGACCGATTCAGACGCCAGCTATCTGTTGATCCACTCCGAATGCCTCCCCGCCTATCGCGCGCTCGAAGGCGAGGCTCCCGTCAAAACCGCTCAATGCGTGACCTTTGGTGCAACCGATGGCGATGATGTCCTCGGCCAGACTGACGAGTCCCTGCGCGAGCAAGCCGCCCCGCTTCCCCAGGGCCTGCCAGAGCCCGCGCTCGATGATGTCATCAATATCCAATACACGTCGGGCACCACCGGCTTCCCCAAAGGGTGCCTTCTGACCCACCGCTACTGGATCACCATCTCTCTCGTCGCGTCGCAACGTGGCGGCCCGGCGGAAGACCTGCACAACATCCTCGCGGCCCAGCCGTTTTTCTACATGGACCCACAGTGGCTCACCCTGATGACCATGCGCTTGGGCGGCGAGATTTTTGTTGCGCGCCGCGCCTCCTCCAGCCGTTTCATGGACTGGGTGCGACGGTTCAAAATCCACTACTGCCTGTTCCCCGAAGTGGTCTATCAATTGCCCGCTCAGGACAACGACGCCGACAACGACCTGCGCCGCATCTCGATCTTTGGCGTCTCCGGCAGCCAGCACGCGGCTCTCGAGGAACGCTATAACGTCATTGCCCGCGAATCTTTCGGCATGACCGAAGTCGGCGGCGCGCTGTTCATGCCCAGCGAAGCCACCCATATGGTCGGCTCCGGCGCCTGCGGCCTTCCGGCCCCCTTCCGCGAAGCCAAGATCATCGACGCCGACGGCGCCGAAGTCGCCGACGGTGAAATAGGCGAGCTTTGCATTCGCGGACCCGGCATCATGCTCGGCTATTACAAGAAGCCCGAGGCCAACGCCGCCTCCTTCCTCGACGGCGGCTGGTTCCGTACCGGCGATTTGTTCAAGCGCGACAGCGACGGCTTTCACACCATTGTTGGCCGCCTCAAAGACATGATCCGCCGCAGCGGTGAAAATATCGCGGCACGCGAGGTCGAAACCGTTCTGGTCGAACTCCCCGGCGTCGTCGAAGCCGCCGCCGTCGGTGTCAAAGACCCCGCTCGCGGCGAAGAGGTCAAAGCCTACATTGTTCTCTCCGAGGGCATGAGCGCCGAAGACCTGCCCCCCGAAACGGTGTTCGAACACTGC
Organism: Rhodobacteraceae bacterium D3-12; assembly: GCA_025916135.1. Lineage (NCBI taxonomy): Bacteria > Pseudomonadati > Pseudomonadota > Alphaproteobacteria > Rhodobacterales > Roseobacteraceae > Phycobium > Phycobium rhodophyticola. The sequence goes on from CP104793.1 coordinate 4,305,873, forward strand.
CGCACGCGCCTCGCGGCCTTCAAAACCCCGCGCTACATTGAATACCGCGCCGAGCTTCCCAAAACACCCTCCGAAAAGATCGCGAAACAACTGCTGATCAAGGAAAAACCGGACCTCCGCCAAGGGTCATTCGACCGCGTCTCGAACGCTTGGCTCTAATTTTAATAAAGGAAACATCACATGCCTATCGAATATGAGCGCAAAGGCGCAGTCGGCTACTTCACCATCCGCAACGGGTCGGTAAACCCCATGACACCGGCCATGCACAAGGAAATGTATGGCCATATGGTGAACTTCCTCACCGATGACGAGGTCAAGGTCGGCATCATGCAAGGCGCCGGCGACCGCGCCTTTTCGGCGGGCGATGATGTGCGCTCGACCTATGCCAAATTCGACACGCCGATGGAGGAACTCGAATATTACCTTTCACCCAAACATCTGGTGAAAGAGGGCGACCCAGACACCTTTACGTGGTCGCGCGACGTTCTGCTGTTGGACCGCAACAAGCCGATCATCGGCGCTGTGCGCGGCTATTGCTTGGGGCAGGGGCTGATCTATCTCAATCACCTGACGGACATTCGTGTCTGTACCCCCGACGCCAAATTTGGCTTTCCGGAAATCTTCTACGGTATGGGCGGCGCCGGTGGCTCAACCCGCCTGACGCGACAGATGCCTTACGTGCTGGCGATGGAAATGCTGATGACAGGCGATCCGCTGGACGCCGATGCAGCCATGCGCGCCAATCTCGTGAACGCCGTCGTGGAACCTGACCAACTTATCGCCAGCGCCGAAGCTTATGCCGAACGCATCATCCGTCACCCGCTCCTCGCCCTGCGGATCGAGATGCAGGCGACCACGCGCTGCGCCGATATGAGCCGCATCGAAGCGCTGGACTACGTCAAGCAACTCTACCGGATGCAGCGTATGGGCTACGGCGGCGAAGAGCGGGTTGGAGAGTTCCTCTACAAACCGAAATAAAGCCGCTCTTACATCCGCTAGATCTCCCCCTGACGCGTACAGCGACCCGTTCGCACCCGCGTCAGGGCAGGGGCGGCAACCCCTCTCCGGGGTCGTCAATCAGCCGCCAACCACCCTGTTCAAGCGTTGGCGTGTCTTCGTCGATCCAGCGCCGCCGCTCCATCGCGACCGCCTCAAGCCGGTCAAACCCGGTGTGATCTTTCGTCGTCAGCAGCTCGGCCATGTCTTGGCGAAACGCGCGGGCATGCGCCAAAAAGGTCATTGATCCGGTCAACTGATAAAGCTGATATTGCTGACGGATCGTGCGCAACGGCAGGTAATCACTCCGCCGCTGCCCACGCAGCGCATAAATGTTAACCTTCCCCTTGCGACGGAACAGCGGCACATAGGCCTCAACCGTGGCGGCCCCGGCCTGCGCCATCTCGGCATAGCCGTGCCCCGGCCAAAACCCGCTGGCGCGAAACAGTGCGAACACCGCAAAGATATGCCCGTTCAGCACGAGGTTGGGCTGCCCGCCCGGCTCGGGATATTCCTCAAACCACAGGAAACCGTTGCGGTCGCGATAGCTGATCCAAGGGTCCGGCGGGTTGCTGCCTTCGGCAAATATACGGGCATAGGCATCGGCCAACCGCCGCACATCTTCCTCAAGCCCGCGTCCCGGCAGCACCTGAACAGCCGCGACACAGCCGAGGATGACAAAGGCATTGGCGATGCCACTGACCCAGCCATAGGGCAGCTTCATGCCCGCGCTGGAAAAGGTGAAACGGTTCTCGATAAACCGCGCGCCGTCGACCTTGCGGATATAGTCGCGCATCCGCTTCACCAGCGCGATCAGCATCTCTTCGGCGTCTTCTGCGCCCGTCCCACGCGCGCGCGCATCCGCCACAAGCGCCGCAAGGGCGGTGGCATTCTGCCAGAACCGCACCGGCTGAAACGCCTGCGCGTGAGCAACGCGATAGTCTTCATCCCACGGGAACGGAAGCGCATCATCCAGCGGCACCGAGACATCGGGCGTCCAGCCCGGCGGAAGCGCGGTTGGCGGATCAATGGCCAACTGGCTCTGCGCACAGAGCCGATAGGGCCGCCACCGCAGATCAGCTTCGCTCAGCACGGGGGTGTCAGCCGGCACAGTCATGCGCCGGGGTTTGCCGCAAGGCACTTTGTGTGCTCCATCGCGCCAAGCAGCCTGCTTGTTGCCCGTCCGCGCGGTGTCACCGCAGTGAGCTTATGAAATTGGATCGGCATTTGCGCATCCCGTCTTGAACGTCCATCGGACCCTGCCTTGCCCCGGAAAAACGCGCACCGCCGCGCGCTTGTGTCGGCATTCAAGGCCCCCTCACTGGCTACAACGGCGGTTCTCGACACGCAAGAATCGCAAATCACAACGCATCGGCAAACATCCCAAACCGGCGCCATAAGCCTCGCACAGCACCATTCTTGCGAAATTCTTGTCTTGAGAAGGGGTAAAAGGCAAAGCAAACGGGCGTTATATTCCAATTAAATGCTTTTCATGCACTCAAAAAGTTGTAACCTACCCCCACAAGCCAACCTCCGTGGTCGCGAACTGGCCCCGGATCACAGTGGCATAATTGTATAAACAGGGGATTCGCATGACATTTCAACTTGGCGGCCGCGCGACATTGGCGGCGCTCGTCCTTTCGGCCGGACTGGCGATGCCGGCCTTGGCAGACACCACACTGACGGTGCGCATGAATGCCGATATTCGTGCCTTGGACGGGTTCAATCGCGATGGCAACTCGGACACGGTCACGCACCACATTTTCGAAACACTCGTCGCCTTCACCAGCGATCTGGGCATCGGCCCCGCATTGGCCAAGGATTGGACCATCTCCGAAGACGGGACGGTTTACACCTTCAACATCCGCGACGGCGCCACCTTCCATGACGGGTCTGCCGTGACCTCACAGGATGTGCTGTGGAACTGGTCCTGGCGCACCGATCCGGCCAATGATTGGGTCTGCGCCTCTGAATTCGACGGCTCCAAAGGGCTCAAGGTTCTGTCGGTCAAGGCACCGGATGACGCCACCGTCGTCTTTACCCTCGACGCGCCCAACGCGCTGTTCCTGATGCAGCTGGCCAATATCCAGTGTAACGCATGGATCGCTTCGCCCAAAAACGTCGATCAGGATGGCAAATGGATCGCCGGGAGCGCCATCGGTTCCGGGTCCTTCAAACTGGAAAACTGGCAAAAGGGCCAATATATTCAGCTCGCCGCCAACCCGGATTATAAACCCTCGGGCGCGCCGCTGTCTGGCCTCTCGGGCGACCGGACCGCTGGCGTTGATTCCCTGAAATTTCAGGTGATCCCGGACACAGCCGCCGCCGAAGCGGCGCTCTATGCCGGTGAAATTGATATTCTGCCCGGCTTCGAAGCCTCCCGCATAGAACAGGCCGAAAAACGCGGTATCAAGGTCGCCTCGACACCGGGGCTCAGCTGGACACCCGTGTTGATCCAGTCGCGTGATCCCTTGATGTCGAACATCACCTTCCGCCGCGCGCTGGCCCATGCCATTGATTGGGATCAGATCGTCGAGGTGCGCACAAATGGCATGGCCAGCCACAATTCCTCTGCCGTGGCCGAGGCCAGCATCTTCTTTGACAAGGATTTTCTGGAATGGCCGGAATATGACCTGACCAAAGCCGCCGCGCTTCTGCAAGAGGCGGGCTACAAGGGCGAAGCGGTCAAGATCCAGACCAACACGCGTTATCAGGGCATGTATGACAACGCCGTTTTGCTGCAGGCCATGTTGATGGCCGCTGGCATCAACGCCGAGCTTGAAACGCTCGACTGGGCGGCACAGCTCGACAACTACCTCGCCGGGTCGTTCCAAATCCAAAGCTTCGGCTATTCCGCGCGGCTCGATCCGTCGCAAATGTATGGCCGCCTGATTGGCGACAAGGACAAATCCCCCAGCCGCCAATGGGAGAGCGAAGAGGCGCTGAAACTCTATGTTCAGTCGACCCAGACCGCAGATGTCGAAGAACGGCGCGCGATCTTCAAAAAGCTGCACAAGCTGATGGTGCAGGATTTGCCGATCTTCGGGCTTTTCTATGAGCCTGTGATCGACGCGCTCGGGCCAAAGGTCGAAAACTATACCGTTTGGGCGGCGGACAAGACGCTCCTGTTCGGTGTCAGCAAAACCGAATAACCCCAGACAGCGCAAAACCAAAACGGGCGGGGATTTCCCCGCCCGTTTTCATTTCACGCCGCCAAAGGCGCCCTTAAACCGGGTCGAGCCGCATCGACGCCTCAAGCAACCGTTTCGTATATGGATGCTCCGGCGCGTCAAAAATCCGGTCCCGCGCGCCTAACTCGACGATCCGTCCGGCCTCCATCACCGCGACGCGGTCGGCCACCTGCTCCACCGCCGCCAGATCATGCGAGACAAAGAGACAAGCAAAACTGTAACTCTCCTGCAAGCGCCGGATCAGCTCAAGAATCTGCTTTTGCACGGTCATGTCCAACGCTGATACCGGCTCATCCGCGACCACGAAACTGGGCCGCGCAATGATCGCCCGCGCAATCGCCACCCGCTGACGCTGCCCACCAGAAAGCTGATGCGGAAAGCGCGTCAAAAGCTCGGATGGCAGGCCGACCTCGGCACAGCATTCACTGGCGCGCGCACGCTTTGCGCTCTCGTTCAGACCCGGCAAATGGCGCAACGCTTCGCTCAATATCGTGCTGACCCGCTGACGCGGATCAAGCGAGGAATAGGGATCTTGAAAGATCATCTGCATGTCGCGCCGCACAAGACAATGCGATGCTGCCCCTGATCGCTGATGTCGCTGCCGCGGAACCGGATCGTGCCGGTTTCCGCCTTTTCCAACCCGATAAGCGTGCGCCCCAGCGTGGTCTTGCCCGACCCCGACGCTCCAACCAGCGCCAGCGTCTCTCCGGCCTGAATCGTTAGATCAACATCATGCACAACGCGCCGAAATCGCTTCGGGCGGAGCGGGCCGGTCTTTTCGGGATAGCCGATCGACAGGCCCCGCGTCTCGACCAGCGGCTTTGTCGTGGCAACCGGCCGCGCCGGTCCGCGACTAGGGAGTGCTGCAACAAGCTTTTGCGTATAGCCATGCTGCGGTGTCCGCAGAACGCTCTGCGCCGGCCCGCTTTCCACCGCGCGGCCCTTTTCCATGACGACAATATCGTCAACATACCGCGCCACCATGCCCAGATCATGACTGATCATCAAAACCGAGGTGCCGCTATCCCGTGTCAGCTCTGCCATCAGGTCAAGCACATCACGGCTGACCAAAGTATCCAGCGCGGTGGTCGGCTCATCCGCAATCAACAGGCGCGGTTTCAGCAACATTACCGATGCAATCATGATCCGCTGGCGCATCCCCCCGGAAAACTCATGCGGCCATGCCGAAAGACAGCGTTCAGGGTCGCCGATCTGCACGCGCTCCAGCATCTTCAGGGTCTCGGCCCGGATTTCCTTGGCTGACAGGCCGGTGTGCAAGCGCATCGCTTCGGCCAATTGCTGGCCGATCTTCATCGACGGGTTAAGCGAGACCATAGGCTCCTGAAAGATCATCCCGATCTTCGCCCCACGGATCGCCCGCATCTTGCGTGCAGAAACCTTGCTCAAATCCTCGCCATCAAAAATGATCCGGCTCTCGGCGCTGGGCAAAAGCCCCGGCGCCAGCAGCCCAAGGATCGACCGCGCGGCCAGCGTCTTGCCAGAGCCGCTCTCCCCGACCAGCGCCGTCATCTTCCCCGGCGCAATGGCAAAGCTAAGGTCATCCACAAGCGTCAGATCGCCCCGCTCAAGCCGGATGCTCAGATGCTCAACACTCAACCCGTCCCGCATCGCTCAGCCCCTCATCTTCGGATCAAGCCAGTCGCGCAGCGCATCGCCCAACAGGTTCACCCCCAAAAGCGCCAGCGAGATGCACACACCCGGCAAGATCACCAAATGCGGTGCTTGGCTCGCGTGCGGTCGCGCGGTGGACAACATATTGCCCCAACTCGGCGCCGGTGGCGGAACCCCAAGCCCAAGAAAGGACAGCGCGCTTTCCGACAGGATGATCCAGCCGAACATCGTGGTGCCAAGCACGATCACCGGCGCCATGCAATTGGGCAGCACATGGCGCATCATCGTAAAGACTTCGGAATTGCCTCCCACGCGCGACGCCTCGACAAACTCGCGCGAGCGGACCGACAAAACGGTGCCCCGAACCAGCCGCACAACCACAGGCATATACGCCAGCCCAAGCGCCACGATAATCCCTGCGCGACTGGCGCCAAAAACGGTCATAAAGCCCAGCGCCAGCAACAGGCCGGGAAAGGCAAGAAAGGCGTCGTTGACGATCATCACAACCCGGTCGGTGAAACCTCGCAGGAACCCCGCCAAGGTGCCAAAAACCAGCCCCAGTACCAGCGCCACCAGCGTGGTCACCAGCGCAATACTGACCGAAGTGCGCGCGCCATAAATCAGCCGCGAGGCAATATCGCGCCCAAACTCATCCCCGCCCAGAATATGCGCGCCGCCGGGTCCGCTCATCCGCGCCGGAAGATCCAGCGTCAAAGGGTCCATCGGCGCAAGCCATGGCGCAAAAAGAGCGACAACAAGAAGCACGCACACAATGCTGCCGCCGATAATCAGGTTCATGGGAGGGCGTCTCATTCTGCCACCCTCGGGTCTAGCAAGGGGTAAACCAGATCGACCAACAGATTCACCATGACATAGATAAACGCGATGAACAAAAGACAGCCCTGCACCAACGGATAATCCCGCCCATAGATCGCGTCGATCATCAGACGGCCCAGCCCCGGAATGGTAAAAACAGTCTCTATTACGGCGATATTGGCCAACAAGCTTCCCAACACGAGGCCAATCAACGTCCATGTCGGGGCAAAGGCATTGCGGAACGCATGCCGCCACATGACCGCACCCTCCGACAGCCCCTTGGCGCGGGCATGGGTGATGTATTCCAACCGGCTGACTTCGATCATCGACGCCCGCGCCATCCGCACGATCGAGCCGATCTCGATCAGCACGATGGTCACCACCGGCAAGATCATCGCCCGCGCCGCCGCCCAAACGTCCTGCCCGAACGGGACATAGCCAACGATGGGCAACCAACCCAGCTGCAATCCGAAGAACAAGAGCAACATAAGCCCCATCCAAAAGCTCGGAATCGACAGCAATAGGGTCGATGTTCCAATCACCAACAGGTCGCCGGGGCTGTTCTGATACCACGCGGCCAGCATCCCCAACGGCACGGCAATCGCCACCGCAATCACGATCGCCGCTATGACAATCGTGGCCGAAACCGAAAACCGCTCAAGGATCAGCGGCAACACCGGATCGCCCAGCACGATTGACTCGCCGAAATCACCCTGAAGGATCTGCCCCGACCACGTCAGGAACTGCATCCATATCGGATCTTCCAACCCCATCGCCCGGCGCATCGCCTCCACCTGCGCCGGTTCGGCCATATCGCCCAGCATCAAGGTCGCCGGGTCGCCCGGCACCATGCGCATCAGCACAAAGATCGTGATCGCCACGATGATCAGCGTCGGAACCGCGCTGATCAACCGCGACAGGATAAAGCGCATCATTGGCCGTCCTCAGTCTCGCAAGTCCATTTTCAGCGTATAGCGCGTGAAACTGTTGTTGATCGCAGGCAGGGGGGCAATCTCCATGATGCCCTCGGCAGGCTCCATCAAAACCATCGCCACCGTGGCCGACAGATTGCCGCTGTCTTTCTCCAATGGCGGGCGGCAAACGCCATAAGGATCGGCAAACCGGTCCATCAGCGCATCGCGCAAATCACCTAACTCTAGGTCGCTGCGCCCCTCCAGATGCTGACGCACCCGCGCATCGCGATAGAGACTGTCAGGCACATCCGCCATCCCGGTTTCCTTCAACTTGGACAGCGCGGCATTGTGCAGCCAGTGGTTGGCATGAACGATCATCCCGTGGCTGTCCGGGTAAATCGCGAAGGCCTCGTCCGGCGCACATTCGAGGTTCACGGCAAAGCCACCGGCATAGCCCAGCATCATGTTGTTCGACCCGGATTTCGCCGTCACGGCAACCACCTTTATCGCATGGGCAAAATGCGCCGCCTCCAGCGCACGCCGCCGGATAAGCGGCAGCGGAATGCCCAACGTGCGATAGTCTCGGTCGCATTCCAGATAATTCGCGGTGATCGAAATGCCCGCCGCGTTCATCCCGGATCGCGCCAGACCCCGGCCTCGGTAAAGGTCAAATAGTCGGGCCCATCCTCGCGCTCGACCTTGAGCACAACGGATGTTTCGGCGCAATCGGCCCGCCAGTCCCAGTTCTGCCCGTGGATCAAATTGCCCGACGCGGTCACCCCCGGCAGCAAAACCGCGCCGGTACAGCCGTCGGGCTCCGGATCAATCGGTCCGGTCTTGCGTTCGCCCAGCTGCAACACCTCGGTGCGGGCGTTGATCAGCACGACTTCAGCCTCACTCAGACTGGCACCCTCGCCAATCCCCTCGATCTCTTCCATCAGATCGGGGGCCCACTCGCGCATCCGCGGCGCGAAACTGGCGGCCATCTCCAAAACCTCCTCCCGGCTCAACCCGCGCTTGCCGAGCGAGCCCAAGTAAAGCTCGACCGATCCGTGAATCCGGTCGCGGGCCTGTTCGCCGTAAAGCCGGCCACATTCGCGCGGCGTGCCGCGGACCTCGATCAAGGGAAAGGCGTTGTGTTGTTCCATAAAGAAAGATCCTGAATCTGGCGCTTTTCGCCGCTATATCTGCACTTTGTAAGATTAAAAAGCAATAAACTGGAAAAGGCAAGCCCTATCGCTGGCAAAAGGGACGGGCTATAATATCGGGGCAGTTTAATGAGGTAAGAATGACCATTGCCATTGGGGACCAAGGCGAAAACGGCGATCACAGCCAAGACGTGGTGACCCCGCTTCAGCTCGAAGTGATGCGACGGGTTGTCGAATTGATTCGCGATGAAGGCTGGGGGCCGGGCACGCGCCTGTCTGTGCCCGATCTTGCCCGGCGCTTTGGCGTGTCCCGGTCGCCTGTCACCGTGGCGCTGGGCCTGTTGGGCGAGCAGGGCATCGTCGCGCCCATGCCAGCGCCGCAACGCGGGCTTCAGGTCGCGTTGGACCTGAGCGAGATGGACATCACCGACATCGCCCCCTCCAGCCCCCTCGACGCGCTCTATCAGCGGATCATGCGCGACCGCGCCACTGGCAAGCTGCCACAGGAGGTCTCCGAGGCCGAGCTGATGCCGCGATATGACATTTCCCGCGGCGTGGTGCGCAAACTCCTAATGCGCTTCGCCGCCGAAGGTCTGGCCCAGCGTCAGCCGGGTCATGGCTGGTGCTTCGCGGATCTGCTCGATACCGACGAAGGCGCGCGCGACAGCTATGAATTCCGCATCACGCTCGAATGCGCTGCCCTGCGCTCCCCCCGGTTTGCGATCAACAAAAATCAGCTAGAGGCGATAAGGCGGATGCACCGGCGCATCCTCGACGGCAATCACCCCCCCACGGGCGAAGAATGGTTCCGCGTCAACGCGGCTTTTCACGAAGGGCTCGCGGCGATGTCGGACAACCGCTTCTATCGCGAGGCGGTCCAACAGCAAAATGCGCTCAGGCGCATGCAAGAAGCGGCCTCCTTCGAGGCCCTGAGCGAAGCCCGCATCCGGCAATCCTGCGAGGAGCATTTGGCCGTGCTCGACGCAGTGGAAGCCGGAAACATGGACTGGGCCGAAGCCCTCCTGCGCCAACACCTGAAACAGGCAGCGGACCTCTAGAGCGCGCGCTCCGTGCCTAATGCGCCACCGCGGCGCGGGCGATCACCAACTCTTCGTTGGTTGGTATCACCAAAACCTGCACCCGCGACTCTGCGCTGCTGATCACCATCTCGCTCGCGGCATTTCGCTCCGGGTCAATCTCGACCCCGATCCAGCCCAGACCGTTGCAAATCTGTTGTCGCACGGGGGCTGCGTTCTCGCCGATACCGCCGGTAAACACCACCGCATCCAACCCATGAAGCGCCGCCGCCAAGCCGCCCAACTCTCGCCGGTTGCGGAAGCAAAAGTAATCAATCGCTTCACGCGCATGCGGGTCGTCCGACGCCAAAAGCGTGCGCATGTCGTGGCTGATCCCCGACAGCCCAAGCAGCCCGGATTGACGATAGAGCATATCGGCAATCTCATCCGCGTTCATCCCTTCCTGCTGCATCAGATACAGCACCGCGCCGGGATCAAGCTGACCGGGGCGCGTCCCCATAGGAAGCCCATCGAGCGCCGAAAACCCCATCGACGAGGCGATGGAGCGCCCCGCAGACAAGCCACACATCGACGCCCCGTTGCCCAGATGCGCCACCACCACCTTGCCTGCGGCAAGCTTGGGCGCGACCTCTTCCAGCCGTCCGGCGATATAATCATAGCTTAGGCCGTGAAACCCATACCGACGCACGCCCTTGTCATAAAACCGGCGGGGCAGGGCAAAGGCATCGTTCACAAACGGATGCGAGCGGTGAAACGCAGTGTCAAAACAGGCGACCTGCAAAGCATCGGGAAACGCGGCCAGCGCGGCCTTGATCCCGGCAAGGTTATGCGGCTGATGCAGCGGCGCAAACGGCACCAACGTCTCCAGCCCGGCAATCACCTCGGGCGTGATCGCGACCGGCTTGGCAAACTTCATCCCGCCATGCACCACACGGTGCCCCACGGCCGAAATCTCCGCCCCCGGAAACCGTTCCGCGATTTCGTCCAACACCGCAGCCAAAGCACCCTGATGGCTTCCCGCCTGCTCTGGCGGCAATGCCCGCGCCTCTTCTCCGCGCAGCTTAAAGGCCGCCTTCCCACCGATCCGCTCGACCTGTCCGGCGGCAATCGCCTGTGGCTCGGCCTCGCGGGTGAACAGCCCGAATTTCAACGATGATGACCCGGCATTCAGAACAAGAACACGGCTCATTTTCCCGCGTCCCCGCCGGTCAGCCGCGCATGATGCAACGCCGCCACAGCACAAGAGGCAAGCCGCGACATCTCATCATCCGCCCGACTGTTCAAAATGATCGGCACCCGCGCCCCCAGAACAAGACCGGCATTCTCGGCGTGGCTGATAAAGGTCAACTGCTTGGCCAGCATGTTGCCCGCATCAATATCGGGCACCACCAGCACTTCGGCCTGTCCCGCCACAGGAGAGGTGATCCCCTTGGTGCGCGCCGCAGCAAGGTTCACGGCGTTGTCCATCGCCAGCGGCCCCTCGACCAGCCCGCCACGGATCTGCCCGCGCTCGGCCATCTTGGACAGCAATGCCGCATCCACCGATGACGGAATATCCGGGTTCACGGTCTCAACCGCCGACAGAACGCCGACCTTGGGTTGCTCGATCCCGATGCTGATCCCTAGGTCGATTGCGTTTTGAACAATATCCACCTTGGTGCGCAGGTCCGGCGCAATGTTGATCGCCGCATCCGTCACCAAAATCGGGTGCGACAGGCCCGGCACATCCATCACGAACACATGGGTCAACCGCCGCCCGGCGCGCAGGCCATTCTGCTTGTCCAAAGCGGCACGCAAAAGCTGATCGGTGTGCAGATGCCCCTTCATCAAGGCCCCCGCACGCCCTTCAATGACCAACGCAACGGCACGCCGCGCCGCCGCATCATGATCGCTCTCCGCGATAATCTCGATCCCGCTCAAATCGGCCCCGATCTCGGCTGCCGTTTGCTCGATCTTGGCCGGATCACCGACCAGCACCGGCTCGATCAACGTGTGCTCTCGCGCCACCAGCGCCCCGCCCAGCGAATTGGGCTCCTCGGGGCAAATCACCGCCGTCACCAAGGCCGGCAGCGGCTCGGCCAGCTTCAGCAGTTTCTCGAAATGCCGGTGACGCTGCACCACAAGACCGGGCAGATCGTCGCTTGAATAAGAAATCTTGACGCGCGGCGCATCCACCTCGGCCACCCCGGACAACACCAGCGCCCCGTCGGCCACCCGCCGCACTTCGCTCGCCAGCGTGACGGTCATGTCCTTTTCATTCTTGTCCGTCACCGTGACGATGGTTTCCAACTCTTCACCGGCATGGGCGCGATTGTGAAAAACAAAGCTCTGCGCACGATAAAGCGTGCCCGCCCCCGGCAGGATATTCCCCAACACCGCCGACACCAACGACCCGACAAAAAGCCCCGGCACCACGGCCTCGGGGTGGCCATCGCCATCACCATCCGCGTCGTGAATATGCATCGGGTTGTGGTTGCCGGAAATATTGGCAAAGGCGATCATATCATCCGCCGTGCACAGCTTGCGCAGCGACGCCGTGTCGCCCGGTTTCATCTCTTCAAATGTTCGGTTTTCTAACTTCATTAAAATAGGATCCTCTCAAATCGTCTTACCGCGTCACCTTCCCCGGCTTTGCGGCTCGCTCTTTCTTACACGCCTGTTTGTGTCATGTCTTTAACGGCGTCCATGTCCCGCCGCGCCCTCCTAACCTTGCGCCCAAATGCGCAGCAGCAGGGGCGCTATTCCAATACCTCTTCAAGGAATCTCTCGGCCGCCTGCCACGCCCGCCGCTCCGAGCGGGGTTCATAAAACATGCCGCCCTCCGGGTTCTGCGCCTTGGGGTTGGTAAAGGCATGGCCGGTCGCGCCAAACCCCAAGACCTGCCAATCCGCCTCCCGCGCGCTCAACTCCTCGGCCAGCGTGGTTAAATCGTCGGGCGTGGCCAGCGGATCGTCCCATCCGTGCAACACCAAGACCGAAGGCGCGATTGCCCCCGCCGCCGCCTCTGGCGGCGCGTCGTAAACCCCGTGAAAGCTGATCACCCCACGAAGCGGCGCATTCGCCCGCGCCAAATCCAGCACGCATTTCCCGCCAAAACAAAAGCCCAGCGCGGCCATCCGCCCCGCATCTCCCACCTCCTGCGCCCCGGCGCAGTCAACCGCCGCCAGCAACCGGCGCAGCATTGCGCCCCGGTCGGCGGTCATTTCCCCCATCAAGGCGCTCGCCTCCTCGGGCGATGCCGCTTGCCGGCCATCGCCGTACACATCCACCGCAAACCCGACATAGCCCAGCGCCGCCAACCGTTCGGCCACCGCGATGTCAAACGCGCCCTTGCCGCCAAACGCTGGCAGGACAAGCACAATTGGCCGCGGCCCGCTTTGGTTTGACGCATGGCTGATGGTGCCGTGATGCGTGGCATGCGCGCTGGTATAAATGATGTCTTTGGTGATGATCATTGTGCCCTCCCACGGCGGCGGTTGCTCCCACTGCCATGCGATAGAACACTGACAATCCGCCCTGTGCAATTGCCATTGCGCGGGATGCTCTGTAACACGATGCCAAATTCCACGCTGTGCCCAAAGGATATTCCATGGCCAATCACGTCTATAAACGCGACCTTCCCGACGATCTCGATCTTGGCCCGGTGGTGGCGATTGACTGTGAAACCATGGGGTTGATCCCCTACCGCGACCGGCTCTGCGTTGTGCAACTCTCCAGCGGCGATGGCGATGCGCATCTGGTTCAAATCGCACAGGACCAAACCGAAGCACCCAATCTCTGCGCCATGCTTGCCGACCCGGATGTGCTCAAACTGTTCCACTTCGGGCGGTTTGACATTGCCGTGCTGAAACACCGGTTCGATGTGCTCACTGCGCCGGTCTATTGCACCAAGATCGCCTCGAAACTTGGCCGCACCTATACCGACCGCCACGGGCTCAAAAACCTGCTTCAGGAAATGCTCGGTGTCGATATTTCCAAACATCAGCAAAGCTCCGACTGGGGCGCCGAAACGCTGACTGATGCCCAAATCGACTATGCCGCTTCGGATGTGCTCTACCTCCATGCGCTTTACGAAAAGATGCAAGAGCGGCTCGCCCGCGAAGGCCGCAGCGAGCTGGCACAGGCGTGTTTCCGCTTCCTTCCGGCGCGTGCCGAACTTGATCTGGTGGGCTGGCCGGAAACCGATATCTTTGCGCATACCTGATCCGGGCGCGGCGGCATGACCCATCCCCCGGACCAGCCGAGCAGCACAACAAAGCGGCAACCAATGCCCAGCCCATGGTCCGAAAACTTCTATTCCCGCCTTGTCGCGTGGCTCAAGATCCTGCTGCCGCTGACGGCGCTGGGCATCTTGTCGACGCTGTTCCTGTTTTCGCGCAATATCGACCCGACCACCACGATCCCCTTCACCACGATTGACCTGCGCGAACGCGCCGCCAGTCAGCAAATCACCGCCCCCGAATTTGCCGGTGCCACGCCCTCGGGCGATCTCATCTCGTTTCAGGCGCTCACCGCGCGCCCCGACCCTGACCATGCCTCGCGCGCCTTCGCGGATAAACTCAACGCCCGCATCGTGCTGCAATCGGGCAATGTGCTGACCTTCCGCTCCGACGATGGCATCGTTGACGAGGTTTCTGACCGGGTCGAACTCGCCGGCGACGTGGTGATCACCAGCTCCCAGGGCTATATCATCAAGACCGACCGCTTGATTTCCGGCATGCGCGGCATTCGCGCCGAAACCCCCGGAACGATCTCCGGCACCGGCCCCTTGGGCAAATTCAATGCCGGAAAACTGCTGATTGAACAGGACCCCAGCACCGATGGCGTGCAAATGCTTTTCACCAATGGGGTGAAGCTGATATACGAACCTCCAGAACCCAAGGAATAGACCCGTGTTTTTGATCCGTTCATTCATCGCCGTTCTGGCTCTGGTGCTCCTGCCTTCGGGGCTCATGGCCCAAGGCGCGCAAATCGCTTTCGGCAATACCAAGCAGGATACGACCCAACCGGTCGAGGTGACCGCCGACAACCTTTCGGTCGATCAGAATGACGGCACCGCGATCTTTACCGGCAATGTGCTGATCGGACAGGGCGATATGCGCCTGTCTGCCGCCAAAGTGCAGGTGTTCTATTCCGAGGACGGCGGCAGCATCAAACGCCTTTTCGCCACCGGCGGCGTCACCATCGTCAGCGGCGATGACGCGGCCGAGGCCAAGAATGCCGACTACAGCATCGCCAATGGCACCATCGCCATGACCGGCAATGTGCTCTTGGTGCAGAAAACCTCTGCCATCACGGCCGAGCGGATGACCATCCACACCAAAACCGGCACCGCCCGCATGGAAGGGCGCGTGAAAACCGTGCTGCAACAATCCAATGAATGATGTCGCCGCGCCCTCCAAACCCGACCTGACTGTGACCGACGGCTCGCTCGGCCTGCGGGTCGAAAACATGCGCAAAAGCTATAAAAAGCGCGTGGTCATCCGCGATGTCTCGCTCAAGCTTGACCGGGGCGAGGTTGTCGCGCTGCTCGGCCCCAATGGCTGTGGCAAGACTACAACCTTTTACACCGTCTGCGGGCTGGTGTTTCCCGAAGGTGGCCATGTCATCGTCGACGGGCGCGATGTGACCGGCCTGCCGATGTATCGCCGGGCCAAGCTCGGGATCGGCTACCTGCCACAGGAAATGTCGATCTTTCGTGGCCTCAGCGTCGAAGACAACATCGCCGCCGTCTTGGAAATCGCGGTTAAAGACCGGCACAAACGCCGCGAACGCCTCGAAGAGCTGCTGGGCGATTTTTCCATCGAACACCTGCGCCGCGCGCCCGCCATGGCGCTTTCGGGGGGCGAACGCCGCCGCGTTGAAATCGCGCGCTGTCTTGCGGCTGACCCCAAGTATCTGTTGCTTGATGAACCTTTCGCCGGGGTCGATCCGATTTCTGTGGGCGACATCCGCCACCTTGTCGCCGATCTCAAGAAACGCGGTATCGGCGTGTTGATCACCGATCACAACGTGCGCGAAACCCTCGAAATCGTCGACCGCGCCTATATTTTGCACGACGGCAAAGTCCTCATGTCCGGCACCCCGGACGAGGTTGTGCAAAACGAAAACGTCCGCCGCGTCTACCTTGGCGACAACTTCAAAATCTCCTAACGCGAAATGTCGCGCATTGGCGTCAGAACGATTTGATCCAACTCATTGACTCTTGTCTCGGGTTGGCCTCAAATACGGATATGACCACTGTGGTATTTGCCTCGTTTTCTCGCACGATCTGCCTTCAGGGCAGCGGGTTTGGGCAAACCCATTTTTGGTCACTTACCAGCATTCGGGGATAACAAACGACGCGGCGCACATGCGCACGCACCGCCCGGATTGTCACGCAAAGGAGACAAGATGCGCTATCAGATCAGTGGTAAACAAATCGACGTTGGAACCGCCCTCCAATCCCACGTCAAAGAGGAACTTGGCGCGGCCGTCAGCAAATATGCCGAACGCCCGACCGACGCGAATGTGGTCTTTTCCAAAAGCGCGTCCGAGTTTGTTTGCGAAACCACCGTGCATCTTTCGACCGGCCTGACCGCCTCGGCCAAGGCCAAGGCCCATGAAATCTATGCCGCGTTTGATGCGTGCTGTGACAAGATGGAAACCCAGCTGCGCCGCTACAAGCGCCGCCTCAAGGATCATCACCGCGACCGGTCCGAACCGGTTGAACTTTTCGGCGCCTCCTCGTATATCCTCGCGTCAGACAACGAAAACGAGGATTCGGAGCCAGAAACTCTCCAGCCCATGATCGTCGCCGAGATGGAATCCAAGATTCAATCTCTCTCTGTTGGGGAGGCGGTGATGCAAATGGAACTGGCAGGCGCTCCGGTGCTGGTTTTCAAGAATGAGGGAAAGGGCGGTCTTAATGTCGTCTACCGTCGTGATGACGGAAATGTCGGCTGGATCGACCCGCAAAACTGAAGGTCACGGGCAAAGCACCCGACCTGACGGAGCAGCGGTTAACACATGGAACTTACGCGTATCCTCAAGCCCGAGGCGGTAAAGGTTATTTCCACCACGTCGAGCAAGAAACGTCTCTTGAACGAACTCGGCGAAGTGGCAAGCGCGGCTTACGGGCTTGACGCGTCGGTTGCCGTGGATGCTCTCATCGAACGCGAAAGCCTCGGCCCCACCGGTGTGGGCCGTGGCGTTGCGCTGCCCCATGCGCGCGTCGATTCGATCGACCATGTGGTTGGCGTTTTTGTCCTCATGGAACACCCGATCGAATTTGAATCGGTTGATCGACAGCCTGTCGATATCGCCTTCGCCCTGTTCGCCCCCAAAGAAGACGGCGTCGAGCATCTCAAGGCGCTGGCCCGCGTGTCGCGGATGCTGCGCGACGAAAGCATTTGTCAAAAGCTGCGCGCCAATGGCGACGCCTCGACGCTCTATACCATCCTGACCGACGATCAGCCGATGCAGGCCGCCTAAGCACAGCCGGAAACGGAACACGGGCCCCATTTCAAACCTGAAACACCCGCCGCGGCCTCATACCCGCGGCTTTCCATCGCACCTACCGCCAGCGATCAAACCCGAACACAAGGTAATCGCGCTGATAGGCCTCTTGCGCTGCGGCTTCGATCTCTTCGTCGTAAACCTGCGCCAATGTCACCGGCCCATGCGCCTGTGACACCGCAATCTGTGGCACCGCGTCATGCCCCATCTTCTGTGCCAATCCGGTGAGCGCTTCGGCCATCTCGTCCTCGCGCAGCACCACGTCGGGCAGGGCAAAATTGCCCATCCCGTGCAATATCGCGGCTTGGCTGGCCCAATGCGCATCCTGCCGGATGCTCGACTGTCCCGAAAGGTTCGCTTTCACAAACTCAAGAAAGCTCAAGAACGCCCGCTTGTGCTCTTCCGGGCCCCAAGACCCGTCCGGCTCACCCTCTGGCACGGGCAACTTATGCACCCGGCGAAGCGTCCGCCGGATACCGCCAAAACTGCCCTTTCCGGTGCTTAAAATCCGCGTCACAAATGCCTCATGCGCCCGCGCCACCGGATGGCGCAACACCGTGAAACTGCGATGCCCGACATTGCGCCGCATCCATTGGCGCAGCGTTTTCTGGCTGAAGCCACCCTGCAATTCCGCCCCGCCATCCAGCGCCCGCATCCACGCCATCACCTCGGCCTCCGGCCCTGAGCGTACCGGCAAATACATCAACGGCGTCTGCCCGCAGGCCACATAAGACGGCACCGCCGCCCCGCGCCGTGGCTCGAAATTCGGCGTCCGGGTCAGGTTGAACCGGTCCAACCCGGCCAACGCCTTTTCCATCTCGGGGAAATTGGCAACCTTCTGTGACAATGGCTCCGGGTTCTGCCGCTTGAGGTTCTTGTCCAACCCCTCCAACCGGTCCGGCTGACCCAGCCACGCGGCGATGCCGTTCATCACCTCGACATCCTGCAAATCTTCATAGGCCACGTAAAACGCGGTCTGCCCAGTGGTCTGCAACCTGTGCATCAGGCTCACCTGAAAGTCCTGCAACGCCTCCAGATGCGCGCGGAACTCGGCGGCATCGAACTCCGCCTTGGCATCCTTGCGCTTGGCCACATTGGTCAACTTCCATTGCCCCGTTTCCTGCGCAATTTTCCAGCTGACATAGCTGTCCACCGGATTGCGCGTCAGGATAATCTTGCCACATCGCGGGTCGTCCAAAATGCTGTCCAACACCCGTGCATCATGGTCATGAAAAAACCGGAACCCGGCGATGCCCTGCGCATGTTTCACCGCATGAACAAGCGTCATGGGATCGCGGTTGCGCTCTTCTTCACTGACCCCAAGACACTCTTCCCGGTTCGGATAGCCGATGAAATGCGGGTTAAACGCCTCCCCGACACAGGAAATCCCCGGAAAAGCATTCAGGTTCGCTTCCAGAAAATTCGACCCGGTGCGCATCTCGGCAAACACAACGAAATAGTCAAAATCTTTGGTCATCTTTGCCCTGGTCCCTGCGGTTGCGCTGCCCCCGCCCCGCGCGGGGTGTGGCAGTGTCGATCATCTATTGCACCAAATACGGTTTGCGCGGTTTTGTCTGCGTTCCGACGGGGTCATGCACCACTGGGAAATCGCCCATCAAATGCGGGTGCATCCCTTGGTTTTTGAGGTTTTGCAAAAATTGCCCGAAGCCGGTCAAATCCGTCATCTTCGGCGCTTCCGTCAATCGGCGCAGCGTTTTGTGGCCGATTTCATCAATGATCGTCTGCAACGGCTCCATCGGACTTTCGATGAAATCCGCCATGGTCCAAATCCTGATCCGCGCCTTGGAATAGGGCGAACGCAGAACGTTCAGATGCTCGTTCTCGATCTTTTGCAACTCCGCCGCCTCGGCCCGGATTTCCGAAAAATTCCGGTTCGATTTGAACAGCGGCACGGCCCACGCGCCGGAAATCACGCTGATCTGGGCGTTGGGGTCGCGCGCGATCACCCAGTTGAGCTTTTGGTTGTCCTGCGGCCCAAACTGAAAACACTGCCACTCGCCGCGCGTGTTCCAAATCAGGCTGGTCAGAAACGCCTTGGGGTTATAATCGCGTGTCGCGGCGCTATCGCTTAATGCACCGTTGATCACGCTTTGGCCACCGGCATATTCGATCCTATCGGGCGCAAACAGATGGCCATGCACCTGCGCGCCCGTCGCCTTGGCCAACCAAGGTTCAAAATCCTCGAACAGGTCGGAAAACCCCTGAAACACCGAGAATTTGCCGCTGGTCGTGCCATTTTCCCAGCCGTCATTGGGAAAGCGTGAATGCATATAAAGGCCGGGTCGCCCGCGTGTCCGCCGCTCAACCGCCTTGGCGAAAATCCGGTCGATCTTGCCGGGGTTCGGCTCGGTCCGGTCGCGCGCGCCGTGTTTGCCCTCAAGAAAGGTCTCATAAAGCAGGTTGGCCTTGGACCAAATCTTGCGCGCCACAAAGCAGTCCGAGCGGCGCAAAAGCTGAAGATGGTCGTCATAAAAGATATGCGGTTTGCCCTGAAAGTCGAACTTCGACAGGGTCAAAGACCGGCTTTCGATCTTGGTCGAATACTGCCGGGACAGCGTCTGAAAATAGCTTTCGTCCGGGATCCACACGCGCTTGAAATAGCGGTCATAGCTGGGCCGCTCCGGGTCTTGCAAAATCGCGCTCAGGGTCTGGCGCGTCAAACACCACCATTGGCTCCCCATATGCGGCACGATGCCGTTGGGGATGCGCCGCTTGAACCGCACCGCCCGCTGGATGGCGACATAGCGGTCAAACAGATGCCGGTGCTTGCGCCACGAAAAAGGAAAGCGCAGCGTGAACCGCTCGGCGTCCAATCCGCCCACGGTCCACGGCACATCCGCGGTCGTCGCGCTCTCGATGAAATCGGTGCGCGGCCGCTCGGTCAGATAGGTCACCAACTCCTCGACCGGGCGCAGCGGCAGGCACGACCCCGAAGCGAGGTAGACATGCCGCACCTGCGGAAACTGCGCCAGCATAAGCTCGCTCGCCTCCTGCGTCGCCGCGACGATGCCCCATGTGCCCCACTCGCACCTGTGGCGGTTGGCAAACAGAATATCAGGCAGGTCTGACAAGGCCTCGCGAAAGGCGCGGTATTCGGCCCGCGGCGTGCCCTTGTCGCAATGGATCACGACGGGACAGCCCGCCATATACCAATGCCGTGCCACCTGTTCGGCCCGGTCCAACGCATTGTGAACCAGCATCACGATGCCCACCGGCCCGCGCCCGGTATCGGGCATGGGGGCAAACCCGCTCACGCCCAGTTGCCTTTCGACATAAGGCCCAGAATCTCAAGCTGTCGCCAGTTGATGTATTTCTCGCTCCACTTGCACCACAGATCCGGATTCTGCGCCAAATTCTCGGCATAGGCCTTATATTCAAGGCTCGCAGCATAATGCTGTTTACGCTCCAGCTCCTCTTGCGCCTTCACGCCGAACGTGTCGAGAAACTTGGTATGGAGCAAAACGCCGCTCGCCTTTTCGCCCCCCCATTCGTCGTAAACAAGGTTCAAACCGCGTGGCAACAGCATATGGGTCGAACTGACATAGGCGTATTTGCGATCCCATTTGACCAATGGAATCTTGTTCAGCGCCGGCGCCTTCTCCGGCTTCTCACGGAAAAACATCCGCGCGCGCGGCCCGCCCTGAATCCACAGGTTGCCGAACTTGCGGTTCTTCTCGATCATGTAATTGCCGCTGTCGAACCAGCTGGTAATCTCAAGCGGGTCTTGCCCCTCGCGATAGGGCTGCGCATCAATCCGCCCCTTGGGATACATATCCAGAAGCATCGCGCTGAACGATTTGATCGACGACGCATCCAACCAGTCGGTCAGCGCCCTGAGCGGGCGCGTGTCGCAGAACGGATAAATCAGAAATTCATCAGGATCGACCACAAGCGCCCAATGCCCGTGGGCATGTTTCATCTGTAACCAGTTCAGCCAATCAACGCCAAACCGGCTCCGCTTATAGCTCTTCTTGGTGTGCCAGACGGACACATCCGGCTGTTTCATCAGATAATCAAGCGAGCCATCATCGCTGTCGTTATCCACGATGAAAAAGTGGTTCACCCCTTGCTCGCGGTAATACTTGAGGAAATAGGGCAGCCGCACACGCTCGTTGCGCTGGGTCGAAAACAGCAGAATATCGTCGCGCTTCACCTGATTGGTGCGGTCCGACATGGATCGCAATTCGCGGCGCTTGCGAAAGGCACGCACCCGCCAGCGCCGCCGCTGAACCCTTAGGAAATATGACTGAACCGCGCCCAATTCGTTCCTCTATCACCTGCCCGCTTTCCGCGTGCCTATCACGTCAGCTTTAACACCCGGTTGAAATGCGCGTCCCACGTTGGCGCTTCAACTTTGGTGATTTGCCCGGTCGCCTGCTGTTTTCCACCGGCGTCCGACTGCTTCTTTTTGCTGGCCAACGCCATTATTCTTCGCTGCCAAAGATAGCTGTCCTTCACGCTTGCGTAAACGGGGAAGTCATCCAAAACTTCGTGATAAATCGGCAGGTTGGCACAGATCACCGGCACGCCCATCGCCGCGGCCTCAACCATGGGCAAACCAAAGCCCTCGGCAACACTCGGATAGACCGCGCCCGCCGCGCCTTGAACCAAGGCCGCAATCGCCCCATCGCTCAACCCCGAAACCTCGTGCAAATGCTCGCCCATCAACGCCGAGCGGTCCATGCGAAAGAACACCTCTTCGTTCATCCAGCCCCGCGCGCCGCAAATCACCAGATGCGGCATGTCCTGCGGCGGTGTCTGCTTGACCAACCGCTCCCAGATTTCCAGCAAAAGCGCGTGGTTCTTGCGTGGCTCAATCGTGCCAACGCTAACAAAATACGGCCCCTCCGGCGGCAAACCCTTGGGCAGCTCGTCGGGCTTCGGCTCGGCCAATTCGACCCCAAGATGCGCAACCGCACCCTGCGGTGCGCCGCCCCACGCCTCCATATGCGCCTCGGCGGCCTTGCGCGTGGCCTTTGAGTTGTAGATCACCAGATCCGCACTCTTGCGCACCAGTTGCAGCATTTTGCGAAACCGCTCCACCGCTTCGGGCGTCTGCATCAACGGCAGATCAAGCGGGATCGTGTCATGCACCATCACCGCAACCCGCCCCTTGGCGCCGTGTTTCACGGCATGCACCACCCGCTCGGTCAGGTTCGAGTGTCCGACATTCAGATACCCGCACCCTTCAGGCAGGTGTTTCGCCAACATCCGGCTCAACCCCGCGCGATGGGTCCGCGCCATGGCAAGCCGCCTTGCATCGCTCATCGCTTGTTGCTGAACAGGGTCTAACTTGCCAAAAATCCGCGCCAATCGTGTCGCGCGGCCCCACGCTACATCGCCCTCGATCCGCGCAGCCAACCCGCGCATCCCGGCCTCGTCCAACAGCAAATAACCGATAGGCGAGCGGATCAGCCCGAACGCCGGCGTCTTGCGACCAACCAGCGCCTTGAGATAGGCCAACTCGACCCGGTCCACCCCGGTCAGCGTCCGCCCGGCGCGGCTGATCAACCGCGACAGATCAAGCAGCCGTGCCGAGACTACCGCCTTATCGCTCATAGCCATCCCCGTGATGCCAACGCCACGCATCGGCAATCATCTGCGGCAAGGTCGAGCGCGTTGGCTTCCAGCCCAAAACCGTCTCGGCCCGCTCGGAACCAGAGACTAACTTGGCACAATCGCCGTCTCTTCGCGGCGCATCCTCGCTCGGAACAGGCGTGCCCGTGACCTCTGCTGCGATCTTCATCACCTCGCGCACGGAAAACCCGTCGCCACTGCCAAGATTGAATTTCGCGCAGCCTTTGCCCTCCAGCAACCAGCCAAGCCCAAGCACATGCGCGTCGACCAAATCCACCACATGCACATAGTCGCGGATACAGGTTCCGTCCGGCGTGTCGTAATCCGTGCCAAACACGCTCAACTTGGCGCGCTTGCCCTCAATCGCGTCCAAAATCAGCGGCACAAGATGGGTCTCGGGCTGGTGGAACTCGCCCACCTCGGCCTCCGGGTCGGCCCCGGCGACGTTGAAATAGCGGAAAATCACGCTCTCCACCCCGTCCGAGGTGGCGAAATCCAACAGCATATCCTCGATCGCCCGTTTCGAGCGGCCATAAGGGTTGGTCGGCATCTGCACGCTGTCTTCGTTCAACACCACATTGTCTTGGTCGCCAAAGGTGGCACAGGTTGACGAAAACACGATGCGCTTGCACCCAGCCTGCACCATCGCCTCGACAAGGTTCAGCGAGCCATCAACATTATTGCGCCAATAGCGCCCCGGCTGGCTCACGCTCTCGCCCACTTGGCTCAGCGCCGCAAAATGAAGCACCGCAACCGGGCGATACATCTCAAACACCGCATCCAGCCGCGCCCGATCCAGCAAATCGCCTTCTTCGAACGGGCCGAATTTCACCGCGTCGCGCCATCCCGTGACAAGGTTATCGTATGTAACGGGGGTGTATCCGGCCGCCTTTAACGCCTTGCAGGCGTGCGACCCGATATAGCCCGCGCCGCCTGTTACCAATACGTTGTTCAATGCCTGTCTCCGCTGTCTGGGCGTCGTGTTTCGCGCGTTACTGCGCGGCCTTGTCGGCGTGGACCACGTCTTGCAGGTAATCCATCAACCCGTCGCGCAATTCTTCCCGCGCCAGCCCGAACGACACGGTGGCTTGCAAAAACCCTGCTTTAGAGCCGCAATCAAACCGCTGTCCGCGAAAGCGATAGCCATAAACCGGGCGTTCTTCGTTGATCTCGGCGGCAATCGCATCGGTCAGCTGAATTTCGCCGCCCGCACCGGCTTTCATCTTGTTCAGGTTTCTCAAAACATCCGGCGTCAGCAAATACCGCCCGATCACAGCGAGGTTCGATGGCGCATCAGCGGCGTTCGGCTTTTCGACAAGACCATTGGCCTGAACCAAGGCGCCCATGTCTTCCTTGACGTCCAGCACCCCATAAGAGCTGATCCGCTCCGGCGATACTTCCATCGCGGCAACCATACAGCCGGGGTTTTCCTCATAGGCCTCAACCATTTGCTGCAAGCACGGTTTTTCGGCGGCAATCACGTCATCCGGCAGGATCACGGCAAACGGCTCATTGGCAATCAACCGGCGTGCACACCACACGGCATGACCCAGCCCAAGCGCCTTGTGCTGGCGGATATAGGCAATCGCGCCGCTTTCCATGTTGGTGGCTTTCAGAACCTCAAGAAGCTCATCTTTGCCCTTCTTGCGCAATTCCTGCTCCAGAACCGGCGCAATGTCGAAGTAATCCTCAAGCGCGCCCTTGCCGCGCGAGGTGACAAAAATGAATTCCTTGATGCCGGCGGCGCGGGCCTCGTCGATTGCGTATTGGATCAACGGGCGGTCAACCAGCGTCATAATTTCCTTGGGGACCGACTTCGTCGCAGGAAGAAACCGCGTTCCCAGACCTGCGACAGGGAAAATGGCTTTGGTAATTTTCTTTTTCATGTCCTGAACCTCGTAATTTACAGCGCCCTGTTCTCGGCGATTGATACATATACTGTCATAATGAACGCAGGCTTACAGCCCTAAGTATTGTGCAAATAGGGGCATTTTTGGGCAATTTTCCCCACTGTGCCCTTTTTGACTCCCATTCGTGCTTACTCTTTGTTCAATCCGCGAAGCGGTGCCACACGCGCGCGCTCCTGACGCAGCCGTTGGGCAAAGCTTTTGAGCTGCAAAAGCGGGCCCTTACGCAGGCTACGCCCGAACAACCCGCCGTTTTGCTCCCATATGCCATCTTGATAGCTCACCTTGTGATACCGCGGGCTCGGACCAAACAGGAAAAGCGACACGGTTTTGCCTTCGGCCACCTGCGCCCGCGCCGCCTGTCGCAGCCGCTTGGCCTGCCAAATCCGGCCGGCAATACTGACCGCGCCCCGGCGCAGCGGGTCAAAGCGCAAGAACGCCTCTTGCGGGGCGGAAGCAGTCTCTAACTTGGCAAATTCGCGGCTTTTCCCCTCGTCGATCCCCCGCCGCAACCCGGTCAAAAGCGGCTCAACATCCCGCTTTTGCAATTTCCGCGCGCGCAGCTGGTCAAACACCCGCATCTTCTGTTCCAGCATCACTTCGTTCAACCGTGGCCCATGTGCGTGTTCCGGCGCGTGACGGCGCAGAAAATACATCACGCTCGCGCCGATCTCGCTCAGATCGGTCACCGTCCGGTCGCTCTTGCGCCGCGCACTGGCCGCATAGGCGTGATGCACCTGCGCGCGCGGTGAAATCGCGGTGATGTGCCCCGCCCGCGCCAGCCGCAGGTTCAAATCTGTCTCATCCAGAAAAACCGGAACCCCGTGTCGAACCCGCCCAGCGCGGCCAAGACATCGCGCCGCACGGCCATGTTCGTGCCTTCGGTTTTGATCGCCCGGCCCGGCGCCGGTTGCGGCTGGCTAACCCGGCTCTCGTCCACCTCAATCGGGGTGGCGCGGCCACAATCGTCAACCTCCCGCGCTTTCCATTGAAACGAAATCCCGTTGCGCCCGCGCACAAAGCCGCCCACCGCCGCAACCGAGCCATCCCCAAACGGCGCCGCCAGATGTTCCAGCCACGTCGGCTCCGGCACTGCATCATCGTCGATAAACGCAACAATTTCGCCCGCCGCCGCCGCGATCCCCAGATTACGCGCCGCTGCTATATTGGCCTCGTCATAGCGGATCAGCTTCACCCGCTCCGCATATCCCGCGCCCTCAGCCGCGCTGCATCCAGCAGGGCAGGCGACAACAACCACCTCGAATGCCGGATAAAGCAGCCCGTCCAAGCCGCTCAAACACCAGATCAGGCTCTCAGGCCGCTCCCGGCTGACAATCACAACGCTGATCGTCGGGTCGCTCACCGGCCTGCCACCCTTATGCTGGTTTCAGGTCGACACCGGGGGCCAGCGCGATGAAATAAGGGTTGGCAAATGTGTCCTTGCCATAGGTCAGCGGGCTGTGGTCATCAAACCGCACCACGCTGCCGCCCGCGCCGCTCAAAACGGCGTGTCCTGCGGCGGTGTCCCACTCCATCGTGCGCCCGACCCGCGGATAAAGATCGGCCTCTCCGGTGGCCACAAGGCAGAATTTCAAACTCGATCCCGCACTCTTGAAATCCGCGACCTGATACTTGGCGATGTAATCCTTGGTCTCATCCGTCAAATGCGATTTTGACGCCACCACCAACAAGGCCGCATTGTCCGGCTTGGACACGGAAATAGGCTCTAACTTGCCCATTTCGGCCCCAAACGGGCCCTGTTCCTCAACCGCTGAGCCATCGGCCAGCGTAAAGAACATGCGCCCCTTGGCCGGGGCGTAGACCACGCCGCGTGTCGGCACACCCTGTTCGACATAGGCGATGTTCACGGTAAAATCGCCGCGCCGGTGGATGAACTCCTTGGTGCCGTCCAGCGGATCAACAATCAAAAAGGTCTCAACCGATTGGCCGTGGCTGTCCGCTTGCTCCTCGGTGACAAGGGCCACCTCGGGGAAATCCGCCCGCAACCCGGCGCTGATGATCGCATCGGCGGCTTCATCCGCCTCTGTCACAGGGCTGTCGTCGGATTTGCTTTTTACCTCGAAATCGTCGCGCTCATAGATCTCCATGATCTTCGCACCCGCCTCAAGAGCGAGCGTCCGCATGACTCCGGTCAGCCGTTCGTAATCCATTGTCGCTACCATCCTTGTTGCATCGCTGCCGCGCCATTTGGCGTCGCGTGTCTTTTGATTGAAAAAACCATTTGTCTCCTTATGATACGCGACTAACCGAACGGCAAGGAATCCGTTCTATACTTCCTGAAACGGGCAGATCGGCAGGCGATGTTCCAGGTCAGACACAAGCGCACGATGTTTACCTCGGCCATCATCATGGCCGAGCTGATTTACCATTCGGTGGTCCGCTCAATCCGGAACACCCATGGCAACGCGCTGATGTCGATTGCTATGAACCTGCTGCAAATGGTCATCATGATGGCCGCGTTTTATATCCTGTTCTCTATTCTCGGGCTCAAAGGCGCGCTCATCCGGGGCGATTTCCTGCTCTACATCATGACCGGCATTTTCCTTTATATGACCCACGTTAAAACGGTCGCCGCCGTCGCCGGGTCCGAAGGGCCGTCATCGGCCATGATGCAACATGCGCCGATGAACACCGTCATCGCCATCGCCGCCGGTGCATTCGGCACCCTCTATATTCAGGTGCTGTCGCTGGTGTTGATCCTGTTTGCCTATCACGTCGGCGTCACCCCCTTCGATATCGAAGACCCGGCCGCCACCTTCCTGATGCTGATTCTGGCGTGGTTTACCGGCGCCGCGCTGGGGGTTGTGCTCTTGGCGATCAAACCCTGGGCGCCCTCGATGGTGATGATCTTCACCACGATCTATCAACGCGCCAACATGATCGCTTCGGGCAAAATGTTCGTGGCCAACATGCTCACCGCCGAAAAATTGCGTCTGTTTGACTGGAACCCGCTGTT
Source organism: Rhodobacteraceae bacterium D3-12 (assembly GCA_025916135.1). NCBI lineage: Bacteria > Pseudomonadati > Pseudomonadota > Alphaproteobacteria > Rhodobacterales > Roseobacteraceae > Phycobium > Phycobium rhodophyticola. The sequence goes on from CP104793.1 coordinate 4,333,586, forward strand.
CCACACCATTGACCAATCGCGCGGTTTCGCTTTCATCAACTACTATCCCCGCAACTCCAGCTGGGAATACCCGCTGCTGGTGGGCGTTGTTTTGCTGATGATCGGGCTGATGGCCGAATTCTACACCCGCCGCCACGCCTCGGCCAGCTGGAACGCAAGACGATGACACGCCGCTTGCTCGCGGCTGTGCTGTTGCTTCTGCCCGGCTTTGCCATGGCCCAGACACAGTATCCCGCGCTGCATGACGTGACGGGCGTTGCCTCTGATGATGTGCTGAACGTGCGCGCCGAACCGCGCGGTGATGCGCCGGTCATCGGCGCGCTCTCCTTTGCCGCCAAATTTGTCGAAGTGGTCCGCGTTGAAAACGGCTGGGGCCTCGTCACCCTCGGCGAAGGGTCGGGCTGGGCATCGCTCCGCTATCTCAAGGCGCAGCCGCACACCCCCGGCGCCTTCCCTGATCAGATCTCCTGCTACGGGACCGAGCCTTTTTGGTCGCTCAGCTATGATGGCAACAATGCCCTGCATTATTCTGACATCAACGGCGCGGATCGCCTGATGCGCGTGCAATCCATCCTGCGCGCCCAAGGGCGGCTCGATCGTCACGCCCTCATCGCAGGCAGCGAAGACGGGCTTGTCACCGCCGTTTACGCCCGCGCCCAATGCAGCGACGGGATGAGCGATCGCGCCTATGGGTTTAGCGTTGATGCGGTGCTGCGTGACCCGGACGGGCATGTGCTTTTGTCCGGCTGCTGCACGATCAAGCCAGAGTAAGCGCCGCCCTCACGTCACAACCCTTAGGGTCAGGTTGATCCGCCCGCCCCCCTTCAACAACCGGCCCGAGCCGAACCTGATCCGGTCGACCCCGTGATGCACCAGCCGCGCAGCCCCGCCCAGCACCACAACATCGCCGGAGCCGAGCCAGAGCGATTCTGTTTTGCCGCCACGCTCGACACTTCCAACTCGGAACAAACCCTCGTCGCCCAATGACACCGACACCACCGGCTGGCTGAAATCCGCCTCGTCCCGGTCCTGATGCAGCCCCATGCGCGCGCCCTCACCATAATAGTTGATCAGGCAACACTCCGGCTGGCGCAGGTCATCCACCCCATCCGCGGCCCCCATAGCCCCCGGCGCAAACCCGTCCCAGACCTGCAAAACCTCTGGCGGAATCACTGGCCACGCCATGCCCTTGGGATGCACCGGCTCATACCGATAGCCCCGCCGGTCACTGACCCAGCCGAACGCCCCGGCGCTTGTCATCTTAACGCTCATTTCCTTGCCCCAGCGGGTAACCGGGTGAAACATCGGCGCCACGCGCGCCACCGCGCGCACCGCATCGACCAAGCCCTCCTGCTCCGCCACGCTCAACGCATTGCGATAAACCGCCACCCCGCGCAGCCCGATCTGCTCTGCAAAATTCATAAAACCCTGCCTATTCCGGCCACATATTCAAAAAACCCGCAAAATTTGCATTTTCAAGAGCCTCACACCGCTTGCAGGGGCAATTTCGCCTCCTTATATACGCCCGGAAGCGTCGTTCACCGGAGCCATCCGGCGCGGCATCAAAATCCGGGGCGCGGGTGCCAAAACGGGTCCGCACCTCGCAACATCGCCTTAACTCTAGAAGGGATCAAAATCATGGGTAAAGTCATCGGGATCGACCTCGGTACAACCAACTCCTGCGTCGCCATTATGGACGGCTCGCAGCCTCGCGTCATCGAAAACTCCGAAGGGGCACGCACCACGCCCTCGATCGTCGCATTCGCAGAAGACGAACGCCTCGTTGGCCAATCGGCCAAACGTCAGGCCGTCACCAACCCCGACAACACGATCTTCGGCGTCAAGCGCCTGATCGGTCGTCGTTATGACGACGAGCATCTCGCCAAGGACAAGCACAACCTGCCGTTCAACGTGGTTGACGGTGGCAATGGCGATGCGTGGGTTGAATCGCGTGGCGACAAATATTCGCCTTCGCAAATCTCTGCCTTCATTCTCGGCAAGATGAAAGAAACCGCCGAAAGCTATCTCGGCGAAGACGTCACCCAAGCGGTCATCACCGTCCCGGCCTACTTCAACGACGCCCAGCGTCAGGCCACCAAGGACGCGGGCAAGATCGCCGGCCTCGAAGTGCTGCGGATCATCAACGAACCGACAGCCGCCGCGCTCGCCTATGGGCTCGATAAAGAAGACAACCACACCATCGCGGTCTATGACCTTGGCGGCGGTACATTCGACGTGACCATTCTTGAGATCGACGATGGCCTGTTCGAAGTGAAATCCACCAACGGCGACACCTTCCTTGGTGGTGAAGACTTCGACATGCGGATCGTCAACTACCTCGCTGACGAGTTCAAGAAAGAGCACGGCGTCGACCTGACCAAAGACAAAATGGCCCTCCAGCGTCTCAAAGAAGCTGCCGAGAAAGCCAAGATCGAACTGTCCAGCTCTGCGCAAACCGAGATCAACCAGCCGTTCATCTCGATGGGCAAAGACGGTCAGCCGCTGCACATGGTGATGAAACTCACCCGTGCCAAGCTGGAATCGCTGGTCAGCGACCTGATCAAGGCGTCTCTGAAACCCTGTCAGGCCGCTCTCAAGGATGCGGGCCTGTCCAAAGACGACATCGACGAAATCGTGCTCGTCGGCGGGATGACCCGTATGCCGCGCGTCGTTGACGAAGTGACCAAATTCTTCGGCAAAGAGCCGCACAAGGGTGTGAACCCTGACGAAGTTGTCGCCATGGGCGCCGCCATTCAGGCCGGTGTTCTCCAAGGCGACGTCAAAGACGTGGTTCTGCTCGACGTGACACCGCTGTCGCTCGGCATCGAAACGCTGGGTGGCGTGTTCACCCGCCTGATCGACCGCAACACCACGATCCCGACCAAAAAGTCGCAGATCTTCTCGACCGCCGAAGACAACCAGAACGCCGTGACCATCCGCGTGTTCCGTGGCGAGCGTGAAATGGCGGCCGACAACAAGATCCTTGGTCAGTTCAACCTCGAAGACATCCCGCCCGCTCCGCGCGGTATGCCGCAAATCGAAGTGACCTTTGACATCGACGCCAACGGCATCGTGCACGTCGGCGCCAAGGACAAAGGCACCGGCAAAGAGCACAAGATCACGATCCAGGCATCGGGTGGTCTCAGCGACGAGGACATCGACAAGATGGTCCAAGACGCCGAGGACAACGCCGAGGCGGACAAAGAGCGCAAAGAGCTGGTCGAAGCCAAAAACCAGGCCGAAAGCCTCATACACTCGACCGAGAAGTCGGTGGAAGAGCATTCGGACAAGGTTGACCCGACCACGGTCGAGGCGATCGAACTCGCCATCGCCGCGCTCAAGGACGATCTTGAGAAGGAAGACGCTACCGCCGAGAAGATCAAAGGCGGCGTGCAGAACGTGACCGAGGCCGCGATGAAACTGGGCGAAGCCATCTACAAGGCTGCTCAGGAAGAAGGCGAACAGCCGGAGCCAGCAGCCGCCGATGATATGGCCGCTGACGCAGCTGCCGGTGGCGACGATGACATCGTCGATGCCGACTTCGAAGACCTCGACGACGACAAGCGCAAGTAAGCGTTAGCAGGTTCACCCGGAGCCGATCGCGGTTCCGGGTGACCAAGACGAGGGGATACCTCTATGTCAAAACGCGATTACTATGATGTGCTTGGCGTCGCCAAGGGCGCCTCTGCGGATGAGATCAAGAAGGGCTATCGCAAGAAAGCGAAAGAGCTTCACCCAGACCGCAACGCAGACAACCCCGACGCAGAAGCACAGTTCAAAGAAGCAAACGAAGCCTACGAAGTCCTCAAGGACGCCGAAAAGAAAGCCGCCTATGACCGCTACGGTCACGCGGCATTCGAAGGCGGCATGGGCGGCGGCGGTCATCCCGGTGCTGGCTATCGTGGCGGCGGGCAGGGCGACTTCGCCTCGGCCTTCTCCGACGTGTTCGATGATCTCTTCGGTGATTTCATGGGCGGCCGTGGCGGGCCCGGTGGCGGTGGTCGAAGCCGCGCCGCGCGTGGCGCCGATTTGCGCTACAACCTGCGCATTTCGCTCGAAGACGCCTTTGCGGGCCTGCAGAAAACCATCAACGTGCCCACCTCTGTGGCCTGTGATGCCTGCGATGGCTCGGGTGCCGAAGGCGGCGCAGAGCCCACCACCTGCCCGACCTGCTCCGGCATGGGCAAGGTGCGTGCGCAACAGGGTTTCTTTACCGTCGAACGCACCTGTCCGACCTGTTCGGGCTTGGGCCAGACCATCGAGAACCCGTGCAAAAGCTGTGGTGGCCAAGGGCGCATTCACAAGGATCGCTCGCTCTCCGTCAACATCCCCGCAGGTGTTGAAACCGGCACCCGCATCCGTCTCGCTGGCGAAGGCGAAGCCGGCATGCGCGGTGGTCCCTCGGGCGACCTCTACATCTTTATCGAGGTCGAACAGCACAAGATATTCGAGCGTGACAGCTCCAATCTCTATTGCCGCGTCCCGGTCTCCATGACCGCCGCCGCGCTGGGAGGCGATATCGAAGTGCCCACAATCGACGGTGGCCGCAGCCGTGTGAAAATCCCTGCCGGGTCGCAATCGGGTCGCCAGATGCGCCTGCGTTCCAAAGGGATGCCCGCGCTGCGCGGTGGTCCCGCTGGGGATATGTTCATCGAACTGGCCGTCGAAACGCCGGTCAACCTCACGTCGCGGCAAAGAGAGCTGCTGCGCGAGTTTGATGAGCTGAGCGAAGAGAACAACCCGCAAAGCTCGACCTTCTTCAAGTCGGTCAAGAACTTCTGGGACTCGATGAAGGGGTGAGCAGGCTACCCGGAAACGCTCCAGCGGAGCGTTTCGCCTGCGAACGGGCGGAGCCCTGGACCGAGCAGGCTCCCCGGAAACGCTCCAGCGGAGCGTTTCGCTTGGCGTACGGGCGGAGCTTGATGTAGGGCGGGGTTTCACCCCGCCATCCCCTTCCCGAATCATCCAAAGGGTGCGTGATTTCACGCACCCTTTCTTTTGCGTTAATTTCCACCGCGCGCATGGGTAACACTCGCCCGAATGCCACAACCCAATCCTCCGGCAGCCGGGAGTCAGCCGGATGTCAGCCGAGAGTCACCCCCAAATCCGCCAAAAAAGAATCGTTAACCTTCGGCCTGATTAACCAAATCTTCACCAACAAGATGCCAATCTCCAAGGCATGAGCCAGCAACCGCAATTTTCTGAAAGCCCCTTGCCCCTTTTTGCCGAGGATGAGGTCGACATCACCCCCGCCCTGCCTGCCGGTCCGCGCCCCTCCTATATCAAGGATCACCGCCAACGCCTGCGCGCGCGTTTTCTCTCCGGCGGCGCGGCGGCGCTCCCCGATTACGAGATGCTTGAACTGGTCCTGTTTCGCGCCATTCCCCGCCGTGATGTCAAACCAATCGCCTACAAGTTGTTGGAAACATTCGGTGATTTCAACGGCGTCGTCGCCGCCCCGCCAGAGCGTCTGTCTGAGGTTTCCGGCATCGGAGAGGCGGTGATCTGCGAGTTGAAGATCGTCGAAGCCGCCGCCCATCGCCTCGCCCGAAGCCGTGTCATGCAGCGCCCCGTCGTCTCCTCATGGGACGCCCTGATCGACTATTGCCACACGGCCATGGCGCATCGCGACATCGAACAGTTCCGCGTGCTCTACCTTGATCGCAAGAACGTCCTCATCGCTGACGAAGAACAGGCCCGCGGCACGGTTGATCACGTCCCCGTCTACCCCCGAGAGGTGGTGAAACGCGCCCTACAAATCAACGCTAGTGCTTTGATTCTAGTTCATAATCACCCCTCCGGTGATCCCACGCCAAGCCCCGAAGACATCTCAATGACGGCCAAAATCGACGACGCCGCCCAAGCCCTCGGGCTGACCCTGCACGATCATCTGATCATCGGAAAATCGACCGAGCTTAGCTTCCGTTCCGAAGGTCTGCTCTAACGGTGCTCTTGGCCGGGCAAACCGGCCAACCTCTTGTCACTTAACCCAAATTTCCACGCGCCGGTTCACCTGTCGGCCCCACGCGCTGTCGTCACAGGCCATCGGCATCGCCTCGCCAAAACCGGCGATCACCATTTTTACCCGGTCAAAATTCGCCGTCTCCGCCGCTTCGATCACCGCCCGCTGCACCGCCTTCGCCCGTCGCTCGGAAATCGCCTTGTTGCCCGTCGCTGGCCCGTCGCCATCGCTGAACCCGGCAAAGATCATCCGCCGCCCGTCATAGCGCCCCGCCTCCAACTCCCGCGCCAATTGCGCCACGTTGGATCGCGACTGCGCATCCAGCTTCACCGACCCCGCCTCAAACCGGAACGATGTGGTCAACCGCTTGTGCCCCCACAACGCGGCAACCATGTCCTGCAATTCGCCCAAGCCGACCTCGTCACCCGCGCCAGCCACCGCATTTGCAAACCTATCGCCTTGGGAATCAATCGAAATTTCTTCGGGCTGGCGGTCAACAAACCCGGCGCGCCGGATCACCAATTGCGCCGGAACCGACCGGGTAAAGCTCAGAAATTCGCGTGCCAATTTGGGCAATCGTCGCGCCGGAAGATAGAGGAACAGAGGCGTCGTCAGCGGGTAATCCTCGGTCTTGACCGTCCGCCGCGCCGGGGCCAGCGCATAGCCGCAACTCCCGGTCAGCACTAGCGCCTGTGCGTTGCCCCGCGCCGCAAAACTCGCCACGCCTATCCCGAAAGGATCTGCAACCACGGCCTTGGCCAACGCCGCATCATCACCATGGCGCACCACCTCCGCCCCAAGGGTCAGTCCCGCAGGCTTTAACAACCGGTCCTCCACCGCCTGCCCCAATCCTGACTTCGCATCTCTCAGATGTAAGGTGATCGGCGCATCCGGCCCGCCCAACACTTTCCAATTGTTGATCTTTCCGCCGAAAATCTGCGCCAGTTCGTCAACCGAAACATGCGCCACCGGGTTGCCCGGCGCGATCACCGCCACCAGCGCATCCAACGCCAAAACGCGCGCCCGTCCGCGTGATGTCATGTCGCCCAAACCGGCCTCGCGCGCGTGGCGCAACTCCGTCCGCCGCACCTCTCGCACGGCCATCGCAATGTCTGCGACATCCGCGAACAAATCGGCAAACCCTTCGTCCGTATTGGTCAGGTGAAAGTAAAACCGCGCCTTTAGCCGCCCGCTCTCGCGCTCGTGCAGCAGGGCTTTAAACCCGTCCGACATGTCCTCTCGCGTGACGGTCAATCCCTGTCGCCGGGCAAACGCCTCTAACAGAGCCGGCATCAACTGCTCTCCGATCGTTCCCGCCCCGGAGAAGTCCAACTCCGCCACGAAATCGGTCAAACTCGGGCAGCCCGGCCCCTCACAGCGCACGCCCGACCCGTCGACAGTCAGCACGCCATAAACCGTGTCGACGCGATAGAATTCGCCGTCAAACCCTTTGAGCGTGCCGCTGATCTCCACCGCACCGTCATGCGAGGTCAGCGTGACGTCCTGCGCCACCGCGCCAAAGGCCGTTGCAAAAAAGAAGAGTGCGGCGCAAAACGCCGCACGCACCATTTGTTTCAAGTCATGCCCCGTGAAAAGTGGCTCAGTTGGTTGCTGCAGCCACTTTCAAGTCATTGACCAGCTTTTTCAACACAAGAAAGTCACCTATCGCATCGCAATCGGGCATGGTCAGGTCCAGCTTCTGAACTTTCGACGCTTCGCCGCGTACGGTTTGCAGGGTTTCCGCCGTGATCGGCTTGCCGCAATTCTCGGCAGTCACCTCAATCTCAACGCTCAAACTCACGTCACCGCTCTTCTCGGTGAGCCCGCTGGGATAGGTATAAACCTGCGCCGTCAATGCGTTGGCCACCACCGGGTTGCCAAGCAGGATCATGAACCCGCCCTGACCAACAGCCGCATCAGCAATTTCGCCCGTCGATGCGGCCCAGATATGACCGTCGGCATAATAGTCTGCGCCAAATTCCAACGCATGCAGCGCAGCACCGGCCCGGAACTCGGATTGCACAACAGCGCGGTCAAAATCCTTAAGCTCAGGCACAGCCGCATTCGCAACAGCGCCATCGCCATTGGCAAAAGATGCAATGAAAACAGCATTCTGCGCCAAGGCCGGCACAGCCATCTCATATTTTCCGTCCGCATCGGTTGTGTCGGTGAACACCAAACCACTGTGATGCATGGTCAACCGCTCGTTCGGCAGGCAGGGCGCCGAAAGCGCCACTTTGACCAAGGCCGCTGCCATCGGCTGCGCCGTCATGGTGATCTCACAATTGGCCGCCATTTTCGGCTCTTCGCGCGGCACAACGATGGTATCGGTCGGCGTATTAGGGCTCAACAAACTCAGCTCAACAGGCTTCTCGCCTGTCGTCTGTGCGACCTTCGGTTCGCTCACCGGTGCGGCCTGTGCCAGCGTCGGTTGCGGTGTTTTTCCGTCCCGGTCGATCCAGCCAATGACACGATCCTTGATGCTGGCATCACCCTGCGCTCCGGCATCCGCCTTGGGGGCTGTCGCGGCCACCGGCGTTGCCGCCGGTTCTGCTGCTTTCGGGGCTACATCGGTCACGGTGATGACCGGCGCACCCGTGACGCGCTCCGCCTCGCCTGCGGTTAATGCAATCTCGGACAGGGCCAAACCCCCGCCAGCGGGCTGCATGCCCATGCCGTTGATTGCCACGGGCTCCTGCTTGGGGGCGTTGGCCCCGCTCTGCATGAAAAACCCGATTGCCAAAATACAAGCGAGCGTGCCGCCTGCGGTTGCGTATCTCTTAACATCTGCCATTGCATGCCTCCATGGGCCAATCTGCTCACCGCAAAGATCGCGCGGCAAATAGGCGTGGATATGACCCGATGGAGGAGTCATTAAGACAGCTTTAAGGCGAAAAACCGCTCGGTCGGAGGTGAGCCGACCCGATGTGTCGCCGGCTTAACCCGGCCGACCCCGGCGCACAGGCAAGGGTCGGTCAGGGCCGAGTTATGGCCGTATCAAAGGCGCCCGTGGCAATGCTTGAACTTTTTGCCCGAGCCACAAGGGCAGGGCTCATTGCGGCCCGGATTGCCCCAAGTTGAAGGGTCGTTCTCGTCAAATCCGGCAAGCGCTTTGGTCGGGTCTGGCTTCGGCGCATCCGCTTCGGCTTCGGCGTCAAGCTGACCCTGCGGCTGCATCTGCGCTAGCATCTCGGTCTGCTCTTCTTCGGTCAAAGGGCGCACCTGGGCCAACATTTTGGTCACATCGGCGCGCAGACTGTCGAGCATGCTTTCAAACAGGGTAAACGCCTCGGTCTTGTATTCGTTCAGCGGATCACGCTGCGCATAGCCGCGGAAGCCCACGACCGAGCGCAGATGTTCCAGCGTCAAAAGATGCTCACGCCATTTGCCGTCGATGGTCTGAAGCAGAACCTGCTTTTCGATGCCGCGCATGTTTTCGGGGCCGAAATCAATCGCCTTTTTGGCCATCGCTTCATCAGCGGCTTTTTCCAACCGCTCGATGATCTCTTCGTCGTCAACGCCCTCTTCCTGCACCCAGTCGATCACGGGCACATCAATCCCAAGGTTTTCAAGCGCCGCCGCATAAAGCCCTTCGCCATCCCATTGATCCGCATAGGTCTTCGGCGGAATATGGGTTTCAACCAGATCGTCGATCACCTGATTGCGCATTTCCTGAACGATCTCGCTCAGGTCATTGGCCTTCATGATATCAAGCCGCTGCTTGAAGATCACTTTGCGCTGCTCGTTCATCACGTCGTCGAACTTCAAAAGCTGCTTACGGATGTCAAAGTTGCGGCCCTCAACCTTGGCCTGCGCGCGTTCCAGCGATTTGTTAACCCACGGGTGAACAATCGCTTCGCCTTCCTTCATGCCAAGGGTCGACAAAACCTTATCCAACCGTTCCGAGCCGAAAATCCGCATAAGATCATCTTCAAGGCTCAGGAAGAAAGACGACCGCCCGGGGTCGCCCTGACGGCCCGATCGGCCGCGCAACTGGTTGTCGATGCGGCGGCTCTCGTGGCGCTCGGTCGCCAGAACGAACAGGCCGCCTGCGTCTTTGACCTTCTGCTCCCACTCGGAATGCTCGGCCTCGATCCGGTTGCGGATCTCTTCGGGGTCGGCGTCGGGTTCGGCGGCAATCGCCTCCATAATCTTGAACTCGACATTCCCGCCCAGCTTGATGTCGGTGCCGCGCCCGGCCATGTTGGTCGCAATCGTTACCGCACCCAGCTTGCCCGCGTCGGCGACGATCTGCGCTTCTTGCTCGTGATGGCGTGCGTTCAATACGTTGTGCTTGATCCCCGCCTTGGTCAGCAGGTCCGCCAACAGCTCGGATTTTTCAATCGACGTGGTGCCAACAAGGGTTGGTTGCCCCTTGGCGCTGGCTTCCTTGATGGTCTCGACGATGGCGGCGTATTTTTCCTGCGCGGTGCGATAAACCGCGTCGTCGTCATCCTGCCGCGCAATTGGCACGTTGGTTGGCACTTCAACCACGCCCAGCCCGTAAATCTCGGCGAATTCCTCGGCCTCGGTCGATGCGGTGCCGGTCATCCCCGACAGCTTGTCATACAGCCGGAAGTAGTTCTGGAACGTCACCTGCGCCATGGTCACGTTTTCGGGCTGAATGTCACAGCCTTCCTTGGCTTCGATCGCCTGATGCAACCCTTCTGAAAGACGCCGACCCGACATCATCCGCCCGGTGAATTCATCAATCAGAACCACCTCGTTATTGCGAACGATGTAATCCTTGTCCTTGGTAAACAGCTTGTGCGCCCGCAGCCCTTGGTTGACGTGGTGCACAATCGTGGTGCTCTCCGGGTCATAAAGGCTCTGTTCCTCGGGCAGAAGGCCGCGCGCCTGAAGCTGTTGTTCAAGCCACTCGTTGCCTTCGTCGGTAAAGGTCACGTTGCGGGTCTTTTCGTCGATCGTATAGTGGTCCTCGCTCAGATCGGGGATCAGCTTGTCAATCGCGACATAAAGCTCGCTACGGTCCTGCGCCGGGCCGGAAATGATCAACGGCGTGCGTGCCTCGTCGATCAGGATACTGTCGACCTCGTCCACAATCGCATAATTGTGGCCGCGCTGGCCCATCTGGTCCAACTCCGACTTCATGTTGTCACGCAGATAGTCAAAACCCAGCTCGTTGTTGGTGGCATAGGTCACATCGCAACGATACGCCGCGCGTTTCTCGTCCTCGGGCTGTTGCGGGTAAACGACGCCGGTGGTCAGGCCCAAGGCCTCGAACACGTTGCTCATCCATTCCGCGTCCCGCTTGGCCAGATAGTCGTTGACCGTCACGATATGCACGCCCTTGCCGGTCAGCGCATTCAGATACGCCGGGAAGGTCGCAACAAGGGTTTTGCCCTCGCCGGTCTTCATCTCGGAAATATTTCCCTGATGCAGGAAGATCCCGCCCATCAGCTGAACATCAAACGCCCTAAGCCCCAAGGCCCGCTTGGCCGCTTCGCGACAATTGGCAAAGGCTTCGGGAAGCAGCGCATCAAGGCTCTCGCCCCCCATCGCCCGCTTGGCCAATTCCTCGGTCTTGTCCTTGATCTCCGCGTCCGACAGCTTTTCAAACTCCGGCTCAAGCGCGTTGATTTGCTCCACAATCGGACGGGTTGCCTTGACTTTGCGGTCATTCGGCGTTCCGAAGACCTTCTTGGCAATCTTTCCTAATCCCAACATTTTCCATCCGATCCGGCTATTGACGTATTCGTGCGTGACAATCGCTTGCCCCCAAGATGCGCGCACCCTAAAACATGCGCCAAGTGGGTCGGATTGCCAGTGTCTTAAGGCGATGTAAGGGTCGACTCCCACAGTGTCAACGTCACGCTCCCCGGTGACAGCAGCGAAGGTTCTTTCCGATGTCAAAACGTCTCTCTTTGTGCGCCCTGCCGCTTATGGCAATGCTCTCTTTCGCCACCTTGGCCCACGCCGAAGATTCGCCCACCGCCAGCACCGTCGTCGCTACGGTAAATGGCACCGATATCACCATTGGTCACATGATGTTGGTCCACCGCGATCTGCCCCAGCAATACCGCCAATTGCCACCCGACGTGCTGTTCAAAGGCATCCTTGATCAACTCGTGCACCAGACCCTGCTCGAAGAAACCATGAAGGGCTCCGAGCCCAAGCGCGTTGAACTGGCGGTCTCAAACTTGCGCCGCTCCCTGCTCGCGTCTGACGCGGTCGAGGCGATCGTCGCCGCAGGCATGTCCGAAGAGGCGATCAAGAAAGCTTACGAAGAAAAATATGCCAAGGCCGAGCCGTCCAAGGAATATCATGCGGCTCACATTCTCGTAGAAGCAGAAGGCGACGCCATCTCGCTCGTCGAAGAGCTCAAAGGCGGCGCTGATTTCGCGGCTCTCGCCAAGAAACACTCCACCGGCCCCTCCGGCCCGTCGGGTGGTGATCTCGGCTGGTTCGGCACCGGCCGCATGGTCCCCGAATTCGAAAGCGCCGTTGTCGCGCTAGAGCCGGGCGCCGTGTCGGCTCCGGTCAAGACCAAGTTCGGCTGGCATGTGATCAAACTCATGGAGACCCGCCTCGCCGAAGCGCCCAAATTTGACGCCGTGCGCGCCCAGATCGAAGGCGAACTGCGCAATGAACTGGTCGATGCCCGCATCGAAGAGCTCAAGAAAGCGGCCAAGATTGATATGCCCGACGAAAAGGCGTTTGATCCCGCCATTCTGGGCAATGCCGCCCTGCTGGAGAAGTAAGCCTTGGCCAAAACACTCGCACGCTCGCCGCTCGCTCCGGCACAGTTTCCCGATCTGCCCGTCATCGACGGCGTGCAATTCGCCACTGTTGCGGCGGGGGTGCGCTACTCTGGGCGCACGGATGTGATGCTGGCGCTTCTGGCGCCGGGCAGCACCGTGGCGGGCGTGTTCACACGCTCCGCCACACGCGCCGCCCCAGTGCTCGATTGTCAGGCCAAAATTGACCAGGAAAGCAGCGAAGGCGCCGCGATTCTCGTCAACTCCGGCAATGCCAACGCCTTTACCGGCAGTCGGGGAAGCGGCTCTGTCGCTGCGATCTGCGATGCTGTCGCCGCCGCCACCGGCCTGCCAGCGTCACGGGTGTTTACCTCTTCCACCGGTGTCATCGGCGAACCGCTGCCGCATGATCGGATCACTGCCAAACTCGCCGATCTCTCGACCTCGCTCGATGCCACGAACATCGCCGCCGCCGCACAGGCGATCATGACAACCGATACCTTCCCCAAAGGCGCCAAAGCCGCCTTCACCCGGAATGGCAAACAGGTGACCATCGCGGGCATCGCCAAAGGCTCCGGCATGATCGCCCCCGATATGGCCACGATGCTGGTCTATATCTTCACCGATGCCGCCGTGCCACGCGCTGACCTTCAAACAATGCTTTCCGAACTGACGGATCCCACCTTCAACGCCATCACGGTCGATAGCGATACCTCCACCTCCGACACGCTGCTCCTCGCGGCCACCGGAACCAGCGGCGTCAGCATCTCACAAGACGATAGCGAATTTCGCACGGCTCTCCACACGGTCATGCTCGACCTCGCCCATCAAGTGGTGCGCGACGGCGAAGGCGCGACCAAATTTGTCGAAATCCGCATCACCGGCGCGGCCTCCGATGCCGATGCCAAAACCCACGGCCTCGCGATTGCCAATTCGCCGCTCGTTAAAACCGCCATCGCTGGCGAAGACCCGAACTGGGGCCGCATCGTTATGGCCATCGGAAAATCCGGTGCCGCCGCCGATCGTGACCTGCTCAGCATCCGCTTCGGCGATGTGCTTGTCGCTGAAAACGGCTGGGTCTCGCCCGACTACCGCGAAGAAGACGCCGCCGTTTTGATGAAACAACAGGACATCATTGTCTCCGTTGACCTCGGCCTCGGGTCGGGCGCCTCCACCGTCTGGACCTGCGATCTCACCCACGGTTACATCGACATCAATGCCGATTACCGCTCCTGATCCCTTCATCTTGCTTCAAATACTCCGGGGAGCGCGAGGGGCTGGCCCCTCGCTCCCGCCCGCCCAACCAGAGCCGCACCTATGAAAACCGTTCTCGTCTCCGCCGTTGCCCTGATCGACCGTGACGGCCGCGTCCTGCTGGCCCAACGGCCTGCCGGCAAATCCATGGCTGGCCTCTGGGAGTTTCCGGGCGGCAAGGTCGAACCCGGCGAAACACCCGAAGCCGCCCTGATCCGCGAGCTGCAAGAGGAACTCGGCATCGACACATGGGCGTCCTGCCTCGCACCGCTCACCTTCGCGTCGCATTCCTATGATGAGTTTCACCTGCTCATGCCGCTCTTTGCCTGCCGCAAATGGGAGGGGATCCCGCAACCGCGTGAGGGGCAGGTGCTGAAATGGGTCCGCCCGGCGGAACTGCGCGACTACCCCATGCCGCCCGCCGATATCCCCCTGATCCCGATTCTGCGCGACTGGCTCTAACTCACTGCACGGTCAAGGATTTCGCGGTATTTTGTGGTTTCCGCACCGAAAACAACCACATTTGCCCTAAATTTGTGCGAAAAATCGCGCGAACGCATAAATTTTTTGATGATTTATTAGGAAATTTATGTCCAAATACTCTCGTCAAGCCATTGGGGAGGATTTGACATGCTACACACTATCACAATGGGTTCTTGTGTTTCGGTTCAGGGATTTTTCGTCAAATCGCTGCCCGATGGCCGGGTCCAGGTCCGCGTCGGAGAGCAGCTTTTCGTCGGAAAATCCGTCGGCAATTCTGCCTGATACTGCGACGTATTCAAACCATACATGACCACATGAAAAAGGGGGGACCCGCTCGCGCAGGTCCCCTTCTTTGTCTTTTCTGACCGACAAGGTGATCAGTCGAGGTTACGCTCGACTTCTTCACGCTCGAAGATCTCGATCACGTCATTGGGGCGAATGTCGTCATAGTTCTCAAACGCCATGCCGCATTCCTGACCCGACTGAACTTCCGGCACTTCGTCCTTGAAGCGTTTCAGAGTTTTCAGCGTGCCTTCGTGGATCACAACATCGTCGCGTAGCAGGCGCACACCGGCCGACCGGCGGGCAACGCCCTCGGTCACCAGACAGCCTGCAACCTTGCCAACGCCGGTCACTTTGAAGACTTCCTTGATCGTCGCGTAGCCGATGAAGTTCTCGCGGATTTCCGCGCTCAACAGACCCGAAGCCGCGGCTTTCACGTCATCCACAAGGTCATAGATCACGCTGTAATAGCGGATTTCCACGCCCTTCTGGTTGGCCGAATTCCGCGCCGGGGCATTTGCCCGCACGTTAAAGCCGAACACCGGCGCACCGCTGGCTTCCGCCAGACCAATGTCGCTTTCGGTGATCGCACCAACGCCCGAATGCAAAACGCGCACGCGCACTTCGTCGTTGCCGATCTTCTCCATCGCCTGAACGATGGCCTCGGCAGAGCCCTGCACATCGGCTTTCACCAGAATTGGCAACTCGCTGACGTTTTCGTCGGCCTTGGCGTTCGCCATAAGCTGTTCCAGCGTGGTCGCGGCCCCGGCTGCGGCGCGTTTGTCCTTGGCGGCTTTCTCGCGGTATTCCGCGATCTCGCGCGCCTGCGCCTCGGTGTCGACGACGTTCAGAACGTCACCCGCTTCCGGCGTGCCATTCAGACCAAGCACCTCAACAGGCACCGACGGTCCGGCTTCTTCGACGCGGTCGCCCTTGTCGTTGATAAGCGCACGAACCCGGCCATATTGCTCGCCGACGACAAAGATATCGCCCTGACGCAGCGTGCCGGTCTGAACCAGCACGGTCGCAACCGGGCCACGGCCCACGTCCAACTGTGCTTCGATCACGGCGCCCTGTGCGGCACGGTCCGGGTTTGCCTTCAACTCAAGGATCTCGGCCTGAAGCGCGATGGCCTCGAGCAGAGAATCCAGCCCGGCGCCGGTATGCGCGCTGACTTCAACGTCCTGCACGTCGCCCGACATCTTCTCGACCACAACTTCGTGCTGCAACAGATCGGTGCGCACTTTGTCGGGGTTGGCGGCGGGCAGATCGCATTTGTTGATCGCGATGATCATTGGCACTTCGGCGGCCTTGGCGTGGTTGATCGCTTCGATCGTCTGCGGCATCACCGCATCGTCAGCAGCAACGACCAGCACGACAATATCCGTGACCTGCGCACCGCGTGACCGCATCGAGGTAAACGCCGCGTGACCCGGAGTATCAAGGAAGCTCAGAACCGCACCATCATCGGTTGTCACCTGATAGGCGCCGATATGCTGCGTGATCCCGCCCGCTTCGCCGGACACAACCTTGGCCTTGCGGATCGCATCCAGAATCGAGGTCTTACCGTGGTCAACGTGGCCCATGACGGTGATGACCGGCGGGCGCGGCACAAGGCTGCCCTCGTCGTCTTCTTCCATCTTGATCACGTCTTCCACATCGGAGTCAGAGACCCGAACAACCTTGTGGCCGAACTCTTCAATGATCAATTCCGCAGTGTCGGCGTCGATGCTTTGATTCTGCGTCACCATCATGCCCATGTTCATGAGCGATTTGACTACTTCGGCCACGCGCTCGGCCATCCGGTTGGCCAGCTCGCTGACCACGATCGCCTCGGGCAGACGCACTTCACGCACAACCTTTTCACGCTCAACCGACCCGCCCATGGCTTTCTGCCGGGCGCGCTCTTGTTTGCGCTTCATTGCGGCCATCGACCGCTGGCGTCCGCCTTCCCCACCAGACAGCGCCTGGTTCAGAGTCAGCTTGCCCGAGCGGCGGCCCGCGTCATCGCCACGGCCCTTGTTGCGGCCACGGTCCTTGTCGTCGCGATCGGGGCGGCGCTGCGGCTCGGCCTGTTTGGTCGGCGTGGGCTTGGCGGTGGCGCGCGGTGCAACCGGCTCCTCCGCCGGAGCAGCAGCAGCGGCTGCCGCGCGCTTGGCGGCTTCCTCGGCTTCACGCTTCTGGCGCGCCTCTTCCTCAACCTTCGCCTTCAGAGCCTCTTCGCGTTCGCGCTCTTCGCGCTCCTTCGTTTCGGCGGCCTCGCGGCGGCGGTTGCGTTCTTCCTCGCGTGCCTTCTCTACAGCGGCGCGCTCGGCGGCTTCTTCGGACTCGCGGGCCTTGGCTGCGGCAAGCGCGCGCATCCGGCGCTCAAGCTCGGCATCCGAAATACCCGCCGGGCGTTTCGAAGGGTCTCCAAGGGATGGTTTTTGCGATCCAGCCCCCGGTTTCGCAGCGCCCGGCTTGGGGACGACAACGCGTTTGCGCTTCGTCTCAACCACGACATTCTTCGTCCGCCCGTGACTAAAGCTTTGCTTTACATTGCCAGGGCGGGCGCCTCCTCTGAGGCCCAATGTCTTTTTGCCGTCATTATCGCTCATTATGGCTCTCTTATCCTTTCCGGCGGGCTTGCCCGCCTTCGGAAACGCGCAGACCTTTCAATCTTGCCGCTTCCTCTACAACACGTTGCGCCAAACCTCCAGCGCCTATGGCCGCGTGGACGACTGTTTCTCGTCCAAACGCCTGGCCCAGCTCCTCGGTGGTAAGGCAGCCAACATATCTTGCGCCTTCCGGCGTCCACAATTTTGTCTTGCCGCGCTCCGAACCATCGCTCGATTGCAGCAACACCTTCACATCTTCAACATTCAGCCAGCCCTTGACCTTTTCGAACCCCGAAACGGCAAGCCCTGACTTGCGCGCCAGCGCGATCAGCTCGATCAACCGATGCGCCAATTGCGCCTCGATCGTTTTGGCCAATCCCTCTGGCACCTTGACCGGCTGTTTGGCCGCACGGGCAAATAACCCCTTGCTCGCCGCTTTCTCAAGCGCCGCGCTTTCGGGTTTTACCCAAATCCCGCGCCCCGGCAATTTGCCAAGGATGTCGGGCACGATCTCTGCCTCTGGTCCAACGACGAACCGGACAAGCGCCGCCTTGGGCAACACCTCTCCTGTGGCGATGCACTTGCGCTCCGTCCCGTCGTTCCGGCTGCTGGTTTTACCACCGCGCCCCATATCTTAGGCTCCCGAAGCCTGCGATCAGGCTTCGGCCTCCTCGCCAGCGGCTTCCAGATCGTCTTCCAATTCGTCTTCCGCGTCTGCTTCCAATTCTGCGGGATCGACCCAACCCAACATGATGCGCGCTGTCATCACCATGGTCTGCGCCTCTTCAAGGCCGATGTCAAAGGGCTCAAGGATACCGTCATCCTTGACCCGCTCGCCTTCCACAGTGGTCCAGCCCCCGGCCAATTCCCAGTCGGCACATGTGGCGAAATCTTCCAGCGTTTTGACGCCGTCGTTTGCCAATGCCTCGATCATTTGGGGTGTCAGGCCTTCAAATGCAATAAGGCTGTCCTCAACACCCAATTCGCGCGCCCGTTCCATCGCCGCCTTGGCTTGCGCCTCAAGGTAATCGCGCGCCCGTGCCTGAAGCTCGCCTGCGGTGTCGTCGTCAACGCCGTCGATCACCAACAGTTCATCGGCCTCGACATAGGCCACCTCTTCAAGGCTGGTGAACCCTTCGGCCACCAACAGCTGGGCAAAGAACTCATCCAGATCAAGCGTGTTAACAAACAGCTTGGTGCGCTCTTCGAATTCCTTCTGACGACGCGCCGATTCTTCTTCTTCGGTCATGATGTCGATATCCAGCCCGGTTAGCTGGCTCGCCAACCGCACGTTCTGACCACGACGACCAATCGCCAGCGAAAGCTGCTCTTCGGGAACCACGACCTCGATGCGCTCGGCATCTTCGTCAAACACAACCTTGGACACTTCCGCCGGTTGCAGCGCGTTCACAAGGAACGTCGGCATGTCTTCGTTCCACGGGATGATGTCGATCTTTTCACCCTGAAGCTCGTTCACAACGGCCTGAACCCGGCTGCCGCGCATACCAACACAGGCGCCCACGGGGTCGATCCCGCCGTCAAAGCTGACCACGGCAATCTTGGCGCGGCTGCCCGGGTCACGGGCAACGGCCTTGATCTCGATGATGCCGTCATAGATTTCCGGCACTTCCATCTTGAACAGCTCGGCCATGAACTCCGGCGCGGTGCGGCTCAGGAAAATCTGCGGCCCGCGGGCCTCGCGGCGCACATCCTTGATAAAGCACCGCACACGATCGTTCGGGCGATAGCTTTCGCGCCCGATCTTCTCGTTCCGGCGCAAGATCGCTTCGCCACGGCCCACATCGACGATGACGTTGCCGTATTCCTCGCGCTTGACCTGACCGTTGATGATGGTCCCGGCGCGGTCCTTGAATTCTTCGTACTGGCGATCACGCTCGGCTTCGCGCACCTTCTGAAGGATCACCTGCTTGGCGCTCTGCGCCGCGATCCGACCCATTTCTACGGGCGGCACTTCTTCAATGAACTGGTCGCCCACCTTGGGATCATCCAGATACTGCTTGGCCTGCTCAACCGTAAACTCGGCCTGATAATTCTCCAGCTCTGCATCCTCGACCACGGTACGCACGCGGGTGAATGTCGCGCGACCGGTCTTGCGATCAATGCTGACACGAATGTCCATCTCGGCGCCGTAACGGCTCTTGGCGGCCCGGGCGAGGCTCTCTTCCATCGCGTCAACCACCAGTCCGGGGTCGATCATCTTCTCGCGGGCCACGGCCTCGGCGGTTTGCAACAGCTCAAGCTGGTTTGCAGAGGTAATTGCCATTCGTCTTACTCCTCAGAAGAACCGGTCTCGGTCTCAATTTCATCGAATTTCGTCTCATCCAGCGCGCCAGATGCCTTGCGCGCCTTCAGCATGTCCTTGATCAACTCATCCGTCAGAACCAGCTTCGCCTCAGCCAGCCAGTCATACTGCAAGCCCACGGTCACGGTCTCGCCGCCCTGCTCGATATTGATCAGCACCTCATTGCCTTCAACACCGGCCAAAACACCCTTGAACCGCTTGCGCCCGTCGATCAACTCGGCGGTTTCCAGCTTCGCGTCATAGCCTTCAAAGCCGTCAAAATCCTTGAGCCGCGTCAAAGGCCGGTCAATCCCCGGGCTCGACACTTCCAGCGTATAAGCATCCGCCAGCGGATCCTCGACATCCAACACCGCGCTAACAGCATTTGAAATCTGGGCGCATTCGTCCACTTCGATCCCACCATCCGGCCGCTCGGCCATGATTTGCAGCGTCTTATTCTCGCCGCCCATCACCCGCACGCGCACCAACTCAAACCCCATGTCCTCGATAACAGGGGTGATAATGCCCGCCATCCGGCGATCCATAGAGGTTTTGGCGATCAGATCAGACATTGCTCTCCAGCAGATTTCTTACATTTACAGGTTTCGAACAGGCACAAAAAAACGGGCGCGCGGCCCGTCGATCTTTCCCGGTGGAGCGTCGGGTTTGGACCCCAGCGCGCCGCTGTTGATGCGGATATACGTGAGGCGGGGTGAGTCTGCAAGCCCCCCACAAATTTTCGCGCCCGGCCCTTCATCTGACTGGAAATATCCCCGGGGGGTGTGGGGGGCTGGCCCCCCACTTTAAAACAGTGGTGCGGGGGGCTGGCCCCCTTGCCTTTGCAAGTTGTGAGAGGGGCTGACCCCCATCACAGTAGCTGCTAAAGCTGGACGCTCCCATTTCTCGCGTTACTCTTGCGCACATCCAATTCTGATCGTTTCCCCAAATGCCCCACCGCACCAGCAACGAATACGTCTTATCCTTTTACCGCGTCCGTCAGGCGCTCGGTATCCTTGGTCTGCTGTTTCCCGTCCTCCTGCTGTTCGGCGGCCTCCTCCAAGACGCCAAGATTCACCCCTCTATCTCCGATTACTATCACACCACCCTGCGCGACCTCTTCGTCGGGGTGCTGTTCGCAATCGGTATCTTTCTGGTCAGCTACAAGGGCCACTCCCGCGAACCGGGCGAACCGCTTTCGGATAACCTTGCCGCCACGCTGGCCGGGATCGGCGCGTTCGGCCTTGCGATCTTCCCCAACCGCTTCGCACCCGAAACGCTCAATATCTTCCAATACTATCTCGAAGCCAAAGCCGGCATTCTGCATTTCACCTCGGCAATCCTGTTTCTCGGCTCTATGGCCTATTTCTGCCTCGGCAAATTCGCCCGCACCGCCAATCTGCGTCGGCGGCTGGTCTATCGCTGGTGCGGCTGGGCAATCATCCTCTTCGGCCTCGGTGCCACACTCGCCTCGATCCTGCGCGCCAGCGGCCCCGAAAGCTGGCGTAACATGATCGAATCCTCTGGCCTGATCTTTTGGTTCGAAGCGTTCGGCATTTGGGCCTTCGGTCTCAGCTGGCTAATCAAAGGCAAGGCCGACATCGCCCTCGTCAATCGGTTCCGTGCGCGCCGCAAGCATGCGCCCAAACCCTGACCGCGCCGCCGGCGCCTTAACGATGCAGTAACCATTTCAGCGAAACGTTAACGCGCAAATCGGCGTTCCCCGGCAGCCGGGAGTCAGCCGGATGTCAGCCGGGAGTCATACACTTGATTTTGGGCTTTTCGACAAACCTTAACGCAGCGTTCTCAAAGGCCCGCCTGCTCGTCCATGGCACGCCGCAGCTCCGCACTTATCCCCGGCTCAGAAAGCGCATGACCGGCCACTGGAATCATCCGCAACTCGGCATTTTTCCATTTACTGGCAAGGGCATAAGCCGTCTCTGGCGGGCAGATCATATCGTATCGCCCCTGTACGATCACGCCCGGAATATCGGCGATTCTGATCCACCTGATCCATGATCTGACCATCGCGTTCCAGAAAAACCTTGTTGGTAAAGTAATGGTTCTCCAGCCGCGCAAACGCCCGCGCATATTCGCCCCCCGGCTCCCCGCCATCACCATTGGAACGCACTGATGCCAAAGCATTTTCCCATCGCGCCCACGCTTTCGCATAAAGCGTTTCCTGCGCCCTATCGCCAGAGAAAAGCCGCTTGTGATAGGCCCCGATAAGGTCGCCCCGCTCCGCCTCCGGGATCAGTTTGACGAACCTCTCCCACGTCTCCGGCCAAAACCGCCCGGCCCCGCCGCCGTAAAACCAATCCAACTCGGATTGCGTGCCAAGGAAAACACCCCGTAAAACAAGGCGTTTCACAGCCTCCGGGTGGGCCTGCGCATAGATCAGAGCCAGCGTCGCCCCCCAAGAGCCGCCGAAAACGGTCCATTTGCCGATGGTTAAGGTTTTGCGGATAGCTTCAATATCGCGCACCAAATGCCATGTCGTATTGTCCTCGACGCTGGCATGCGGGCGCGAACGGCCACATCCGCGCTGGTCAAACAGGATGACGCGATAATGCGAAGGTTCAAAATAACGCCGCATCGCGGGGCTGCACCCGCCGCCCGGCCCACCGTGCAGCACGACAACAGGCTCGCCATCCGGGTTGCCTGATTGCTCCATATACACCTGATGCCCGTCACCCACATCGAGCGTTTGACGATCAAACGGTTGGGTTTGCGGATAAAGATAATCCGCCGCATGTCGGGGGCTGAAAATTTGTCCATGATGGTCCTATATGATAGGGCGCGCCTAGTTGAGCACATGGAGATCAGAATGCAACCCGCCGAAACCACGGTTGACCCCTCGGAAGTCGCAAAATTCGAAGCCATGGCCTCGGAATGGTGGGATCCGACTGGCAAGTTCAAGCCATTGCACCTGATGAACCCTTGCCGGCTCGACTATATTACGACTCAAATTGCCGAAGAATTTGATAGAAACCTCGAAAAACCTCTACCCTTCAAAGGTTTGCGCATTCTCGATATCGGTTGCGGCGGCGGTTTGCTTAGCGAGCCTATGGCCCGCCTCGGCGCTGATGTGGTCGGCGCGGACGCCGCCGAAGGCAACATCCCCGTGGCGCGCATCCACGCCGAACGCTCGGGTGTCGAAATTGTCTATCGTCACACCACCGCCGAAGCACTGGCCGACGCAGGAGAGCAATTCGACGTGGTTCTGAACATGGAAGTGGTCGAACATGTTGCCGATCCGCTGGCCTATCTCACGGCGTGTCGCAAGCTTCTCAAGCCCGGTGGCTTGCACCTCTGTTCAACGATCAACCGCAACGCCAAAAGTTATGCCATGGCGATCATCGGTGCTGAATACGTCATGCGCTGGCTGCCCAAGGGCACCCACGAATGGAACAAGTTTATCACCCCGGATGAGCTGTTTTCGCTGATGGAAACCGCGGGTTTGAACCCGGTTGACCGCAAGGGGTACGTGTTTAACCCGCTCAGCTGGCAATGGTCGATTTCCGACCGTGATCTTTCCGTAAACTACGTCACAGCAAGCAAAAATCCCGCTTAAGGCTCGTTTAGCTTCTGCCGTAGCTCGCGCAAGATCGGCAAAGCGGTGCGCAATTTGTGCTCACCCAGATCGGCCACCATCTCGGTCAGGATCGGCGCAATTGCGGCCACGGCGGCGTTCAACGCCTGCTTCCCCGCTGGGCTGATCGCAATCATCTTGCGCCGCGCGTCATCCCAATCCGGCCGCACATGGACATATCCGGCCCACTCCAGCTTGCTCAGCGTGTTGGTCATCGCCCCGCGCGTCAGGTGAAAGCTCTTGGCCAACTGCGCTGGCGATCGTTCTTCGTTGCAGTGTGACAGATGGTTCAGCACTGAAAAATGCGAAATCTCCATCCCTTTGGGCAGCACTTTGGTCAGATGATTGCGAACCAATTGATCTGCCGTCAGAATTTCGCTGATCAGAGCAACGGCAAGGGTGTTGCTGGTGTCATTCATCAGGTCTGCCAAAGCTCCGGTCGTGGCTTAGCGAGGGCACGCGTTTGCGCGATCTTGCAACCTCTTCCATGTCCAGATCAACGAGCGTAACGCCGCAGTCTGTCCCCGCATCGGCCAAAACCTCGCCCCAGGGCGCAATAGCAAGCGAATGCCCAAAAGTTCGGCGTTCCACACCGTCTTCCATGTAATGCACGCCGGTTTGCGCTGGGGCCAATACAAAGCAACCCGTCTCGATCGCCCGCGCCCTAAGCAGGGTCTCCCAATGCGCCGCTCCCGTGACAGCCGAAAACGCGGCTGGCGCGGTTAATATTTCGGCCCCCGCATGTGCCAGTTGACGATGCAAATGCGGGAAACGCACATCGTAACAGACGGTCATTCCAATGGTGGCAAAGTCGGTTTTTGCCGTAACCGCTTGTTCCCCCGGCCGAAAATGCGCCGACTCTCGATAGGTCTCGGTCTCTGAAACATTGACGTCAAACATGTGGATCTTGTCGTAACGCGCTGCGATCTCTCCTTGTGGAGAGATCAGGAAAGACCGGTTGGCAAAGCGACCATCCGCGTCATCCGTCAACACAGCAAGCGAGCCAAGCAGCACCCAAAGCTCCAACGCGCGGGCTTCGGCCCGGACTGCCGCAAGCGTTTCGTCCTGTTCCTCGTGCCGCAAAACCGTGCGCTGATGGCTCCGGCTGGGCGACATGCAATTCGTGACCTCGGGCGTCAGCGCAAAGCCTGCGCCACCGGCCTTTGCCTCACGCAGATACCCGAGTGTTTGCTCAAGGTTCGCCGACGATTCCTCGCCCGACGTCATCTGTATAAGAGCCGCACGCACCATGGCTTAGGCGCTCAGCAAAGCGTCAAGCTTGCCTGCGCGCTCCAACGCATAAAGCTCATCACAGCCGCCAACATGGGTATCGCCCACAAAGATTTGTGGCACGGTATGCCGCCCATTGGCCCGTTGCATCATTTCGGGCTTCCGCGCAGGCTCGGCCAAAACGTCAATTTCGGTGAACTTTGCGCCCTTCTGCGACAGCAAACGTTTCGCCGCATGGCAAAATCCGCAAAGCGGAGATGTATAGATTTCGATTGGTTTCACGGCACGTATCCTCGACAATTAACCCTTTGTCTTGGATTTAATCATCCTTTGCAACGCGCGCCAGTGTCAGGATCGAAACATTCCCGGCACCTGCGGCCCGGCACGCCTCGGCCGACGCCGCCAAGGTCGCGCCTGATGTCATCACATCATCAACGATCAAAATGTCCCGCTCCACCAACCTGTGCCGCCGTTTCGGGTGTGCTTCAATCGCATTATTCACGGCTGCGAAACGCGCATCAAACCCCTTTCCCTCAAGGCTTTCTGTCCGCATAGACCGGACAAGAAGGTCTGGGCAAAAAGGTCGGTCAACCTGTCGTGCAAACGCTTTTGCCAAAAGGGCAGATTGATTGTATTTCCGCTTCAGCAACCGCGTCCAGTGAAGCGGAACCGGAGCGATCAACGTGCGGTCCGTCAATAACGGCGCCGCCGCCCGCGCGAGCCAGATCCCAGCCGGGCGAACGATATCGTGCCTGTCTCCGTGTTTTAACGCCAGAACCAGCTTGCGACCTATTTCGCGGTAAAGAAAAACGGCGCGCCCATGTGACCACGGGCGCGCGACCTTGCGGCAATCGTCGCAAATTTCGGCATCATCGGATTCGCCCGGAAGCGGCACCCCGCAGGCATCGCAACATAACCCCTCAATAAATGGAGTGTCCCGCCAACACGGCCCGCAGAGACCGAAATCGCTGCCCACCCGCTCGCCGCATGCGACACATTGAGGCGGGTAAAGAACCCGCAACGCCGTTTGTAACTTCACTGCCGGCCCCCTATTCTAATGGGATGTCAGAAGCACCCCAACTGTTTGATCCCAAGGCACTGACCCGAAATCGCGCGCGCGCAGCCGCGGCCCCGGAAATGTTCCTGCATGAAATCGCCGCAGACGAGATCAAGCATCGGCTCTCCATGGTTAATAAATCGTTTAATGCGTCAGTAATCGTAACCGGACACGGCGATTTCTGGCAGCATATCCTGCCCGATGCAGTCATCGTTTCAGCGGATGAGGTGCTCAAGCTGGAGCCAAGGGCGCATGACCTGATTATTCATGCGATGGCGCTACATTGGGCAAATGATCCCGTGGGCCAAATGATCCAATGCTTGCATGCGCTAAAGCCTGATGGCTTGTTCATGGCCGTGATGTTTGGCGGGCAGACGCTTCACGAACTCAGGGCGACCCTTGCTGAGGCCGAAGCGCAGGTGTCCGGCGGTTTGTCGCCTCGCGTGGCACCAATGTCCGAGATCCGCGATATGGGCGCCTTGTTGCAACGCGCAGGGTTTGCGCTTCCCGTGATCGACAGCCTGCCGATCAAGACGAGCTACAAGTCGCTGACGCATCTTATGCATGAATTGCGCGCCATGGGAGAGCGGAACGCCCTGCATGGCCGCGTGCGTCACTTTACCCGCCCATCGCTTTTTACAGCGGCCGAAGCCCTCTACAGGCGCGCCTTTGCTGCGGCGGATTCCCGTATCGAAGCCACCTTTGAGCTGTTGTTTCTACTGGGTTGGGCGCCTGATGCGACGCAACCAAAGCCGCTTCGCCCCGGCTCGGCCTCCGCGCGGCTTGCCGATGCGCTGGGATCGTTGGAAATGCCACTCAAAGATTGACCAGACGGCTCCAAAGGCTATGTCACCTACAGTTGCCGTGAATAGGGAAAGTGAATGACTGAACACGCAAACTCAAGCCAACTGGCGACCACTGCTCGTCCCGAAGGCCATCCCGCGGTCCAACCCCAAAAAACGGGTGTGCTGATTGCCAATCTGGGCACGCCTGATGGGTATGACTATTGGTCGATGCGGCGCTATCTGAACGAATTTTTGTCCGACCAGAGGGTAATCGACTACCCGCGCTGGAAGTGGCAACCGCTGTTGCAGCTTATCATCCTGACAAAGCGGCCCTTTTCTTCCGGCGCTGCGTACAAGTCGATCTGGAATGAGGACAAGGGTGAAAGCCCGTTGATGACCATCACCAGAGAGCAGACCGCCGCAATCGCCGTGCAGATGCAAGAGCGATACGGAGATACCGTCATGGTCGATTTTTGCATGCGCTACGGCAATCCGTCGACCGAATCCAAGGTGCGCGAGATGGTGGCGGCCGGATGCACCAAAATCCTGTTCTTCCCTCTATACCCGCAATATGCCGGGGCAACGACGGCAACCGCAAATGACCAATTCTTCCGCGCTCTGATGAAAGAAACCTGGCAACCCGCCGCGCGCACGGTGCCCGCTTATTTTGACAATCCGCAATACATTGATGCGCTCGCCCAGTCGGTTGAACGCGTCTATGCCGAAGCCAAGACCAAGCCCGAGCTTTTGGTGGTGTCATATCATGGCATGCCCAAGCGATACTTGATGCAGGGCGATCCGTATCACTGCCAATGCCAGAAAACGACGCGGCTGTTGAAAGAGCGGTTGGGGTGGGAAGACACCCAGATCACCACGACGTTTCAATCGGTGTTTGGGCCGGAAGAGTGGCTAAAGCCCTATACGGTCAAAGAGGTCGCCCGCTTGGCCAAGGACGAGGGCAAAACGAATATCGCCGTCATCGCGCCTGCGTTTTCAGCGGATTGCATCGAGACACTGGAAGAAATCAACGAAGAGATTTGCGAGAGCTTTGAAGAGGCTGGAGGAGAGAATTTTCTCTATATTCCCTGCCTGAACAGCGAAGCTGCGCATATTGATGTTCTAAGCGAAGTTATCGCTGAGAATCTAAGGGGTTGGGTCGACTAGCAGGCGATCCCGAAATCATCCCGGAAAAGCGTTGTGCCAAAAGAAAAAGGCGGTGGAGAACCACCGCCTTTTCCATAATTGGCTGTAGCCAGACTGAAATCAGTCCATTGCTACCGCAACGATTGCGGCCAGAACCAGCAGCGGAATGATGATGCCAGCAGACGAGCTAGCAGCTTCTTCCACTACAACCGGTGCTTCGATTACAGGGTCGGCCATGGAGCCGGCGTGTGCGGTCGAAGCAGCAGCGGTCAGAGCAGCAGCGAGAACGAGTTTCTTCATAGTATCCTCCAGATATTCGCCTGCCATCAGATTACCCAAAAAGGGCGATGACAAGCACCCAAGACTTACCTCGTAACCCTCTCTAACCAGCAAACTAATAGGAATGCAAACGCAACTTTCCGACTTTGGGGCAGAGATCACCAAAATGTCGTCAAATTAGCAACACTTGCGTACCAACCTTGCAGAACGAGAAAAGCTCAGAGATGTGCTCGTTGTAGAGACCGATGCATCCATTGGAGGAACGCCGCCCGATTTTGCGCGTGTCGTGGGTGCCGTGGATGCGGTAATAGGTCCAGCTGAGATACAGCGCGTGTGTTCCCAGCGGGTTATCCGGGCCGGGCCCGACAAAGGGGGGCCATTCGGGGTTTCTCTTGCGCATGGCAGGCGTCGGGCGCCAGCTTGGGCCAACCACTTTGCGCACGACTTTGGTGCGGCCACGGCGCGTCAGGTCCTCGGTCAGCGGAACGCTGGTCGGGTAGAGTTTGTAGATCGACTGATCCTCGGACCAGTAATGCAATGCCCGCGATGTAAGGTCGACTAGAACGGCACCATTCCTCAGGCTGTCGAAATAGGGCTGCCAGCTCAAAGAGCGGAAGCTTGAAATGTTCCGGCGCACCACTTCGTTCAAGTCACGCTCTACCTCGGTGGTGCCGCTTCCGTTGACGCTCTGCGCGATTGCCGGAGTTGCAAGCATCGCTGCGCTGCTTGCAAGGAAGCCGCGGCGATTGAATTTCCCAAAATCGTTCATTGGATACCTCTTTGCCGGATCTGGCTTACAATATTTAGTCATAATATGGCTCGAATGCCGCAGTCGCAATTCAAAC
The DNA here is from genome assembly GCA_025916135.1 of Rhodobacteraceae bacterium D3-12. Lineage (NCBI taxonomy): Bacteria > Pseudomonadati > Pseudomonadota > Alphaproteobacteria > Rhodobacterales > Roseobacteraceae > Phycobium > Phycobium rhodophyticola. The sequence continues at coordinate 4,362,113 of CP104793.1, forward strand.
ATCCGTCAATTGGCCGTCTCACGCTTATGTGGGTTTGAATGGCAACGATTGACAGGCTATGGCATGGGAAACTGAAATTGGATGGTACAGATGGCTCGAATTTTTGGCGCTTTGGCAATTGCGGTTCTGTTTTTGCAGGCCTGCACCAACACAACTACGCCGCAAATCGGCGCTGACGGCAAACCATTACCGCGACTATACCGGATTCCTGTCGGGGCGACATCGAAGATTCAGTATCGTGTTGTTGATTCCATCAATGCGCTTCGTCAGGCTGCGGGGGCGCCTGTGGTGCAGTTGAATGCGCAACTTAATGCGGCTGCGGCGACGCATGCACGCGATATGTCGGTGCAGAACCGCCCATGGCATTTTGGCTCTGACGGCTCATCCCCGATCGACCGTGTTCGCCGTGTTGGCTATCCCGGTGTGATGCTGGGCGAGGCGATCTCGGAAACCTATGAGACCGAGCTGGAAACGCTTGGCGCTTGGATGAAGCAAACCGACACGCGCGCCGTCATTCTTGACAAACGGGCAACCAACATCGGTTTTGCTTGGTTTCAGGAGCGCGGCGGCAAAATCTGGTGGACCCTGGTTGTAGGGCCCTAACCGCGACTAGGGCGTGATTGTGATCGGGGTGCCGTTGCGTACCATCGCATAGATTTGTTCGATTTCGCGATTCGTGACGGCGATGCATCCGGCTGTCCAGTCTCGTCCGCCTTTGCGATTCTTATACGGTCGACCGTGGATAAAGATGTCCCCACCCGGCTTTTTCCCGGCCAAGCGTGCTTTCTCGCGGTCCTGTTGGTTGGGGTAATTGATGCCGATCGAGAGGTGGAACTCGCTGTTGGGGTTGCGTCTGTCGATGGTATAGTTGCCTTCGGGCGTGCGCCCGTCGCCTTCGAATGCCTTATGCCCAGCCGGAGCAAAACCCAAGCCGACCGAGTAGCTTTTGAGCACCCTGTCATGATGCATTAGGTGCATGACGCGTTGGTTTTTATAAACCAGAACGCGCGTCACCTCGGGGCCAGAGTAGGTGCGAAATTTGCTGCTGCAAGCTGCAACGCTAAGCACAAGAAAAACCGCTATCAGAAACTTGAGAAATCGCATGGAACCGTCCGCATATTGATTGTGCGTCGGTTTACTGTGTTTTCATCGGTATCAGTAGCATTTTTTCACGGGTCACGCCGAATTGAGGGTGAAACTGCCAACCAGTTCGACATGTGTTGACCAGCGGAATTGATCAACCACCTGCACCCAGTCGAGCGTATAGCCTGATGACGTGAGTGTTTTGGCATCCCGCGCAAACGTCACGGGGTTACAGGACACATGCGCAATTTTTGCGATCCCGCTTTGTGCCAGCTCGGCGATTTGCGCTTCGGCCCCGGCGCGGGGCGGGTCGATTACACAGGCGTCGAATCGGGCAAGCTCGTCAGGGAGCAGCGGTCGGCGGAAAAGATCGCGCGCTTCGGTGCTGACAGTCTTTAACCCGCTTGCTTTGCGCCATCCTTCATCAAGAGCGCGGGTCATCTCGGTGCTGCCTTCGGCGGCGTGGACCTCGGCGGATTGCGCCAAGGGCAGTGCAAAGGTGCCGCAGCCCGCAAAGAGATCAACGATTTTGTTCGCGCCACGAGTGATGTCTTTTACCGCCGAGAGCAGGGCCTCCTCGCCATTTCTTGTGGCCTGCAAGAAGGCACCCGGAGGGGGCGTGACCTCGGCAGAACCAAAGCGTTGCGCAGGTGGGCGCTGAATCGCGATCACTTCGCCGTTCCAAGAGAGCCGCGCCAAATCGAATCGCGCAGCTTCCTGTGCGAGGTGGCTCAACAAGGGTCCGTCTGGTTCAAGACCACCTTCGACGGCGATATCCAAGCCGTTGATTGATTGGCTTGCGGTCATGCTCAGCTCGCCGCGTCGGCTTGCGCCTATCCGGGCGAGAGCTTCGGCGACGGGCAGCGCTTTCATCACGTCGGGATGAAGCAGGGTGCAGCCGGGGACTTCGACGATCACGTCCGAGCCGCGCGCGTGAAAGCCGGCCATCGCGCCCTTTTTGGTGCGCCGCGCCGATAGGGTCGCGCGACGGCGCGAGTGGGTTGGCGAGGTAATGATGGGCCGCAAGTCTGTGTCTAGCCCTTGCACGCGTAAGGCATGTTGCACCAAAGCGCCTTTCCACTCCTCCACGAAGCCATCAGAGGCGTGCTGTAGCTGACACCCTCCGCAGGATTTGAAATGCCGACAGGGGGAGAGACCCGGTCATCCGAAGGGGTCAGGATTTTGACATTGCTGAGCGTGTCGCCCGAGACCTCACCGGTGATGGTTTCGCCGGGAAGGGTGAGGGGCGCGAACACTGGGCCCGCGGCAATACCATCACCGAGATGGCCGAGTCGTTCGATGGTGTAAGTGTCGCTCATTGGTCGGGCTCTTCGGGCAGGGCCAGAAGCTCTGGCTTGGTCAGAGAGAAGTTTGAGTCGATCCAAGCGGCTTCAAGCTGTTTCAGGCGCTTGCCAAGGGCTGGGCCTGACCGCTCTGGCATAAGGTCGGCAGCATTGATCGGGAATTGCGCCTTGGCGGCGTTATGTGCGGTGGCAATGGCCGCGTGATCGAGTGGAGATTCAAAGATCGCAGCGCGCAGCAGCAAGATATCTTCTGCCACGGTTGCCCCGTTTAAGTAGCCCAACCGCGTGGGCGAGTCCGAGTTTTCGATGCCTGAACGCAGAACGGCCAGTTTTCCGGCGTCTTTCTTGGACATGCGCAAGCGTTCGGGTGTGTCCGATCCGCCCAGCACCGCCAACCGGCGCAGGGAATCGGGTTTGGTCTTTGTGCCGGTTTCAAGATGGACGAGCGGGGCCAGCGCGCGGTCATCGGCACCGGGGAGGATGCGGGCCAATACGCCGGTTGATCGCATCGCGGCGACGGCAGGTGCCGGGTCGGGTGCGGCCAACAGCTTGGTCATCTCCGATCCGACCCTCTCGCGCGAAAGCTGCTCTAGCCCGTCAAGATTGTCTGCGATCGCGGCAAGGCCGTCGCTGCTCAATCCGTTGGAGGGGTCGCCATACCAAGCGTGAAACCGAAAGAAACGCAGAATACGCAGGTAATCTTCGCGGATGCGGTCAGCAGGATTGTCGATGAAGCGCACGCGGCGTGCCCGAAGATCGGCGATACCGTCAAGTGGATCGAGTAGCTTGCCAGAGGCATCGGCATAGAGCGCGTTCATAGTGAAATCGCGGCGCAGCGCGTCATCGCGGACATTGTCGGAGAAGGCGACAACCGCGCGGCGGCCATCGGTTTCGACGTCGTGCCGGAAGGTCGTGATCTCATGCGCGACGCCGCTTGCAATGACGGTCAGGGTGCCGTGATCAATGCCGGTCGGGATGACCTTAAAGCCAGCGGCGGATTGCAGCTCTGCCACGGTGTCAGGGCGTGCATCCGTTGCGATGTCGATGTCCGAGACTGGAACCCCCATCAAGGCGTTACGCACGCAGCCGCCAACGAAGAGCGCCTGAAAACCGGCAGAGGTCAGCGCGTGACAGACCGCTTGGGTCGCAGGGGCGTCGATCCATGTGCCGGTGAGCTTCATTCAACCCTCATCTGATCGGCCAACCGGCGCAGGATGCGCGCGGTAGCGCCCCAGATATAATAGGGTCCGAAGGGAACGGTATAGTAATAGCGTCGTTGCCCCAGCCAGCGGCGCGATTGCACCGAATAGCGTGCCGGGTCCAATAGGTGATCGAGCGGAACTTGAAACACCTCTTCAACTTCGCTGGGTTCGGGCCGGACCTCAAAAGGGTTGAGAACACGGCCAAGCACGGGCGTCATGGTAAAGGACGTCACCGTTTCATGCGGGAGCATTTCGCCAAGCAGTTCAACATTTGACGGCTCAAGCCCGATTTCCTCATGCGCTTCGCGCAGGGCGGCGGCGGCGACATTGGCGTCACTGTCCTCTTGTTTGCCGCCCGGAAAAGCGATCTGTCCGGGGTGGTGTTTGAGACCTGACGCGCGTTTGGTCAGGATCACCTCGGCCCGCCCCTCGCGCACGATGAGCGGCACAAGAACCCCCGCCGGGCGCAGCGTGCGACCAGTAGGCAAAGTGGTTTCGGGGTTCAGGTCGAAGTCAGACGAGGCGTCGCCGCCACGTCTGAGCCCTTCGAGAATCCTGTCTAGCGGATCAGTCTTTTTCATCCCGGCGCTCTTCCGCCTCGAACCCAACAGACTTGGGATCAAGGTCATAATGCTGACCGCAGAATTGGCAGTCGGCGGTGACGCGACCCTCTTCCGTGGTCATTTTTTCGATGTCACGATCCGAGTAGATCGACAGGCTTTGGCGCACGCGGTCTTCGGAGCAGGTGCAGCCAAAGCGCACCGTCTGGCTGTCAAAAACGCGCGGGGCTTCTTCGTGAAAAAGCTTCACAAGCAGGTCGGTCGGCGGAACGGTGGGGCCGATCAATTCAAGGTCTTCGACCGTGTCGAGCAGCACGTTCGCGCGTGTCCAGTTTTCGCCTTCTTCGCCGTCGAGCAGATCATCGGCATGCAACAGGCCGCCTTCCCCTTGGCCCTCGCCGGATTTTGCCGAGAGGGAGGCCTTGGGCATGTGTTGCAGCATGACACCGCCAGCGCGCCAGCGCTCGGGACTGCCCGGCTGGGTCGACTTGCCAAAGCCGAGCGAGAAACGCGTCGGCAACTGCTCGGACTGGGCAAAATATGCCTCGGCACAGGCCGCGAGAGAGCCGCCCGCAATCGGGGTGATCCCCTGATAAGGGGTCATGTCCTTGCCCTGGTCCATCAGGATCGCGAAGTAGCCTTCGCCGACCTGATCAAAGGGCGTGCCATCGGTAATCCGGTCTTCGTCAAAGCTGGCATAGGCGCGGATCTTGGCGGCGCGGCCTTCTTCGTCGGGGGCGAAATAATCGGTGGCGATCATCCGCACAGGCCCTTTGGATTGGACCTGCAAGGAAAGCTTCCAGCGCAGTTTGACGGTTTGACCGATCAGAGCGGTCAACAGGACCATCTCGGCAACCAGTGCTTCAACCTGAGTCGGATAGTTGTGCTGTGCAAGGGCACCGCCGAGCGCGCCGTCGAGGCGGGCAACGCGCCCGCGAATGTCTGAATTGTCGAGTTGGAACGGGAGAACTGTATCGTCCCAAGCGATTTGCTGTCCGAGTGTCATGGGGTTTCCTTAGCGGCCGGGTCTTGGCATACCGCGTAGATATAGGGCGAACAAGAGGCAGGCCAAGGAGCAGGCATGATAAAAAGGGTTGGCAGGCCACCCGTGCGTGGCAAGAAGCATGTTTTGCGGCGCGGGGTTTATGCGATCTTACCGCTTGATGACGCGCTGTTGCTTACGTTTCAGGACATGCCGTTTCGCGAGTTTCAATTGCCGGGCGGTGGGGTCGATCCGGGGGAGTCGCCGGTGCAGGCCCTGCATCGTGAGGTGTTTGAAGAAACTGGTTGGCGTATCGGACGGCCGCGGCGGCTGGGTGCGTTTCGGCGGTTCACCTATATGCCCGACTATGATCTCTGGGCGGAAAAGCTCTGTGAAATATACGTTGCGCGTCCGGTTCGGCGGCACGGGCCCCCCACCGAAGACGGCCATGAGGCGGTATGGGCATCGCCAGAGGGTGCGATCAAAATGCTGGCCAACCCGGGTGACCGCGAGTTTGTCGAACGCTATGTGGTTGGGCCCTGATACTCGACAAGGATCGCAGACACGTCGTCGGGAAAGTCATGGTCATCTGCGAAATTGGCCAGCTTCCAGATCAGCGCATCGAGCAAGGCAGGGCCGGAGGTTTCGGCAAGCTCGCGCATGATGGCTTCCAACCCTTCTTCATCAAGTAGATCGCCAGTGGGAGAAGGGCATTCAACGATCCCGTCCGAGAACAGCAAAAGCCGGTCACCCGGTGTGAGGGTCGTTTCGAAAGCGTCATATTTTGCGTCCTGTATCAAGCCGACAGGAAGGCCGCCGGGCCCCTGTTGGGTGATCTCGCCGTTGCGACGTTGAACGAGAGGGTGCGGGTGGCCCGCCTGTGCCATGCGCACGCGACCGGTTGAGAGGTTCAGATCGGCCAGAAGCAGCGTGAAGTAGTGCTCTGTCTCCATCTCTTCGAGGACCATCCGGTTGAGCCGTTCGATCACCAGTTCTGGCGCGACGGGACTAAACCCGCCTTGTTCGCAAGGCTCTAATGCGATGTTTTGCTCGGGAGAGGCGGAAGACAGGTAACCCGCCAACCGGGCGGTCATCAACGCCGAGCTGATCCCGTGGCCGGATACGTCGATAGAATACAGGCCGATTCGATCCGCGCTGATCGGGTAGAAACCAACAAGGTCGCCACCAACGTGGCCGCTGGATTGCAAAAGCAAGGAGACTGTGGCGCTATCAAAATCGCGATGACGTTCGGGGACGAGGGATTGTTGAAGTTTCTTGGCCTCTTGCAAGTCACTGTCGATCAGGTCGTAGACGGATTGCAGTTCGGCCAGTGTCGCGTTGACGAGGGCGTTCTTGTCGGTGAGTTCTCGCTCCATCCGCAAGATACGTTCGCCTGCGGTCAGGCGGGCGCGAAGCTCGATCGGGTTGACGGGTTTGGTCAGAAAGTCATCGGCGCCATTGTCGAGACCTTCTGCGATTTCGCCTTTTTCCCGCTTGGAGGTGACAAGGATGAAATAGCCATAGCTGGACCGCTCCATCGCCCTGAATTCCTTGCAAAATTCAATGCCGTCCATGCCGGGCATCATCCAGTCGCTGACCACCAAATCGGGTTCGGTCTGATCGCATATCTTAAGCGCCTCATGGCCGGAGCCCGCTTCGAGAACATTGTAACCCCAACGGGAAAGATGGGTTTTTAACAAACGGCGTTGCAGCCGGCTGTCATCGACAACCAGCACAGTGCGCAGCGGGGCTTGGGCGCTTTGAGTCCCGGGGGCGGGACATGATTTTTGTTGGGACTGCTGCGTCATATTTGCGGTGAGCCGCCTTGGGTTTTGCCTGTTTCGCACCCTATTGGCAGAGCAGGCTTAACATTGGATGAACTATAAAATCCTCTTTATTTTCATGAGGTTTTTGGTCGGCGGCAAAGTTTTGTAAAGGCCTGCTGCTTAGGGTTGAGGCCGCGTGCAAACAGCGGAGTCGGCTTGCGATGATAGATTGGAGCAAAGTGAGTGAGCTTCACGATGAGATTGGCGAGGAGGATTTTGCCGAGGTGGTTGAGCTGTTTCTGGAAGAGGTGGACGGCACCATTCAGGAGTTGCGCGATGGGGTGGAGGAAGACCGGGTCGAGGCGTGTTTACACTTTTTGAAGGGCAGCGCGTTGAACTTGGGGTTTCGTGAATTTTCAACGCTTTGTGCTTCGGGTGAAGCCAGAGCGGCAGGGGGAGAGCCGGGCGCAGTGGACCTTGGAGAGGTGGTGGTTTGCTATGACCGGTCGAAAGAGCGATTTCTGTCGGAATTGCAGTCTCGGCTGGCTGCATGAGCTTTGCGGCAACGCGAGGAGTGTTTGTAGGCAAAGCGAAATTATTGCCCCGCAAAGAGAAGCGGAGGCTGAACGCCGTTGGCGTATATCGCAGTTATTTTCAGGTTTTTTGCCGGATCACGGAAAGGATAGACGCAAAAGCCAGTAAATATCGCGATTTCAGGGAGTGTCGCAGGTAAAGCTTGCCAATTTCTAAACCCTGCGTTTTGCGATGGGTCGCGCGTGGCTTGGTCAAGCGCCTCAGCTTGGGGTCGGTGGCTTGCCCTGCGCCGGAAAACCGGATAATCGCGCCCTAACGAAATAAGAGGGTTACGTGATGTCTGCGCCGAAGAAAGTTGTGCTGGCCTATTCCGGGGGCCTTGATACCTCGATCATCCTGAAATGGCTGCAAACCGAATATGGTTGCGAGGTGGTGACCTTCACCGCCGATCTGGGCCAGGGAGAGGAGCTTGAACCGGCGCGAGCGAAGGCGGAACTGCTTGGGATTAAACCGGAAAACATCTTTATCGAAGATGTGCGCGAAGAGTTCGTGCGTGACTTTGTGTTCCCGATGTTTCGCGCCAATGCGCAGTATGAGGGGCTTTACCTGTTGGGCACGTCGATCGCGCGGCCCCTTATTTCCAAGCGTTTGATCGAGATTGCCGAAGAGACCGGCGCGGATGCGGTGGCGCATGGCGCGACGGGCAAAGGCAATGATCAGGTGCGGTTCGAGCTGGCGGCCTATGCGTTGAACCCCGATATCAAGGTGATCGCGCCGTGGCGGGAATGGGATTTGACCAGCCGCACCAAGCTGCTTGATTTTGCTGAGAAAAACCAGATTCCGATCGCCAAGGACAAGCGTGGGGAAGCGCCGTTTTCGGTTGATGCGAACCTGCTGCACACCTCGAGCGAGGGGAAGGTTTTGGAGGATCCGGCAGTCGATGCGCCGGACTATGTTTATCAGCGCACGGTCCACCCCGAGGATGCGCCGAACACGCCCGAATTTGTCGAAATCGGCTTTGAAAAAGGCGATGCGGTGAGCATCAATGGCGAGGCGATGAGCCCTGCTAACATATTGACAAAGCTGAACGAATTGGGCGGCAAGCACGGGATTGGGCGGCTTGATCTGGTTGAGGGGCGCTTTGTCGGGATGAAGTCGCGCGGGATTTACGAAACACCCGGCGGCACCGTGTTGCTGGAAGCGCATCGCGGGATTGAAAGCATCACGATGGATCGCGGCGCGATGCATCTGAAGGATCAGTTGATGCCGCAATACGCCGAGGCGATCTATAACGGGTTCTGGTACAGCCCGGAGCGCGAGATGCTTCAGGCGGCGATTGATCTGAGCCAGGAACATGTCACGGGGACCGTAAGGTTGAAGCTTTACAAAGGCTTGGCGCGCACGGTTGGCCGTTGGTCGGACCACTCGCTTTACTCGGAAGAGCATGTGACCTTCGAGGATGACGCAGGCGCATATGACCAGCAGGATGCGGCCGGGTTTATCCAGTTGAATGCGCTGCGGTTGAAGTTGATCGCGATGCGGAATCGGCGGCTTTCGGGCAAATAATGCGCCCGTTTGTGGCCAAAGGTTAACGCCGAATCGGGGCCGGGAGCGGAGTGTATGACTCCCGGCTGCCGGTTTTTCGGAAAATCGCGATTTTGCCAAAGGTTAACCGGGCGCGCGCCGTAAGCGTTGAAATCCGGTTAACAAGCAAGAAAAACCCCCCAAAAAAACCCACCGACGGACAGGCCGCCGATGGGTCAGTCGGGGAGTGGTGGTGCTTACTTCACAGTGATGGTTTTCATCACCAATTTGCCCTCGGGTTTGATCGGGCCGTCTTCTTTGGCGCCGAGGGTGTATTCGAAGATGCCGGTTTTCATCCCGCCCTGTTCGCTGTGAATCATCAGCATCAGCATGTCGCCGGCTGCTACCTCTTCAGTGAGGATCGCGGCGACATCCATGTTTTCGCCCGCGCGGAGGGGGGCGTAGCCGACGACGGGGCCGGGCTTCATTTCGGCATTGGTGCGGTGCACGACCAGCCAGCCGTTTTCACCGGCCACAACCTTGGAGGCGCTGACGACGCCGTTGTCGACAGTTTGGTCGGTCGCCTCGACCATCGGGGCCATGCCGTGGGAAGCGGCGAAGGCGGTGGTGGCGGTGAGGGCGAGGGCGGCTGCGAGTTTGAGCGTTTTCATAATGGGTCTCCTGTGTTGAACCGTGGCGCAGCGCGTTGAACGCCCGCCATTGACAGGAGTCACGACGGGCGGTCGCGAAAAGTTTCAAACGGGTTGGTTTTTTTATTACCGGCGTCGCCTGTTTGGCGCGAGCGGACGGAAGATCGGGGGAGGAGGGTTTGGCCGCGCCTAAAACACGTACCAAGGCCGCGGTTTGGTGTAATTCTTGATCTTTCGGATTTTTCCGCTGTCGGGACGGACGGTGACACGCACTTTGTGCCCCACCTTGGTTTCATGCAGCACATAGGGCAGGACATGGCCGATGACCGTGTCGCCGTGCTCTTCCAGCCAGAGATACTCAAAGCTCGTCGCGCGCATTCCCGCGCCGGAGGCATAGGCCTGACGGGTCTGGGGCAGCTTGTGGCGTTCCAGTTTGGAAACCGTGCCTTCGATCACTTCGCCGACCAGATTGACCCGCGCGCCCAGCGTTAGAAGGTCGAGCGCTGTTTGCAGGGTGGATTTCACAAGGCCGGGTGCAGCGCCGCGCGGGATGAATTCAGGGTGTCTGATGTCTTCGTCATGCATGCGACGCGGCCTCGGCTTGCTCATATCGACCCAAGGTGGGCGAAACGCTTTAGATCTCGAGCTTATACCGTTTGAGGTGATCGTAATAGGGCAGGGCAAGCGCGGCGAGGTCGCCTGCTTCGCCGGAGAGGTCCGGCAGCGGCCCTTCGGCGCCTGCGGCGAATCCGGTGGAGCGGTGCACGGCGCCATACCAATGCGCGGCCCAGACGCCATCATCGGCGTGGCCGCCCGCAGGCCATGAGAGCATGGCGGGGGTCCAGTCGAGACCGAGCGCGGTGCAGAGGCGTTCAAGCATGGTCGCGGGATCGCGGCGGATGTCGGCGCTGTCGATGACGATGGGGGTCTGGCCCAGAGCGGTGACGTGATCGAAAAGTTCGGCCTGTTGGGTGAAGCCGATATCGGTGAGCGTGGGCTTGTCATATTTCGCATTGAAGCTGGCGACGACGCGGGCGGGGTGGCGGATGAGGAAGACATTCTTGACCTGAGCCATCCAGTCACGCGGCATGCCGGGGATCATATGCTGGGTCATGTGTTTTTGGTAGAAATGCGGCTTTTGGGCAGGAATAGAGCCTAATATCGCGGATTCGACTTCGGCGGGATCTTGGGGTTGAGAGGCGAGGATTTCGGCGCGCATCGGGTGGTCGAGCCCGGTTTGCGCGAGGTAGGCCGCATAGAAGGGTTCATCGACCACCGCGCAGTCGGGGCGCGCGGCGAAGGCATACATCATGGCGGTGGAGAGATTGCGGGGGCCGGACCACATGGCGATGCGCATGGCGGGAACCTTTCATGGAAAATGGTGGGGTGACCCCACATCAGGCTTGCGTGACAAGCTCCTTGTAGAGGGTGCGGAGGCGTTGGGTGAGGGGGCCCATCTCGCCGGTGCCGATCTGGCGACCGTCGATCGAGGCGACGGGGGTTTGGGCACCGAACGTGCCGGTGAGGAAGGCTTCATCCGCGCCGTAGGTGTCGACGAGGGAATAATTCCGTTCGTAAACGGGGATGTCGTTGGCGCGGCAGAGGTCGATCACCTTTTGGCGGGTGATTCCGTTCATGCAGTAATCGCCCGTCGAGGTCCAAACCGCGCCTTTGCGCACGATGAAGAAGTTACAGGCATTGGTGGTATTCACGAAGCCGTTCACGTCGAGCATTAGGGCTTCATCCGCGCCGGCCTTTTCGGCGGCGATGCAGGCGATGATGCAGTTGAGCTTGGAATGGGAGTTGAGCTTGGGGTCTTGGGTCATCGGCAGGCCGCGGATATGCGGCACGGTGGCAAGACGGATCGGGCGCGGGAGAGAGGGGCGCGAATGCTCCATGATGATGGTGACTGTCGGGCCTTGCTGGCTGAGCGAGGGGTGTTGGAAGGGACGGGTTTTGACGCCGCGTGTGACCATCAGGCGGGCATGGGCATCGGTGGTCATTTGATTGGCTGATTGCGTCTCTAACAAGGCGGAAACGACTTGTTCCCGTGTCGTGCCGATGTCGAGGTCGATGGCTTTGGCGGCCTCGAACAAGCGATCGAGGTGTTCGTCCATAAAGCTCCATTTACCATCATAAAGGCGCAGCCCCTCCCAGACGCCATCGCCGAGCATAAAGCCGCTATCATAGACCGAGACGAGGGCTTCGGCCTTGGGGACGACGCGGCCGTTAAGCCAGATCAGGATTTCCTCGTTACGGGCGTCTTCTTCGGCTTGGTGGGTGGTGACGTGGTCGGTCATTGGCGGCTCTCCTTTGATTGTACGCTAACGTGTTTTGCGGCGGTGCCAAGGGGTCACGGCGGCTCACTCATGCGTGACATTGAGTTTCATGGGATTGGCTGATGAGTTTTTGCGCGTCAGGCTGTTGGCAAGTTGTGAAAGGACTGTGCCATGACCGTGAATATGCAAAATGTGAAACCGATATTCCTGAGCCTGCTGATTGCCGTGGCTGTGATGCTGCAATGCGGGCGTGCAGAGGCGGGACCACGGGAGACGCTGGTGGTTGCTGGCGGGTGCTTTTGGTGTGTGGAAGCGGATTTCGAGAAGGTGAAGGGCGTGATCAAGGCCGAGAGCGGCTTTGCCGGTGGCAAGGTCAAGAACCCGACCTATAAGCAGGTGGTGCGCGGCGGGACCGGACATTACGAGGCGGTGAAGATCACCTTTGACGCTGGTAAGGTGAGCCGTGAGACGCTGCTTGGGATGTTCTTCCGCTCGGTCGATCCGACGGATGCGGGCGGGCAGTTTTGTGACCGTGGGCAGAGCTATGCCACCGCGATTTTCGTCTCTAACGCTGCGGAAAAGGCGCTTGCCCAGAAGGTGAAGGCCGAGGCGCAAGCGGCGCTGGGTCAGAAGATTGTGACGCCGATTTTGAACGCCGCTCCGTTCTATCTCGCCGATGCGAGCCATCAGGATTATTACAAGGGCAAGAGCCTTGTTTTGACCCGTGGCGGGCCGAAATCGCAGGCCAGTGCGTATAAGTTTTATCGCAAGGGCTGTGGTCGTGACCAGCGGGTGAAGCAGCTTTGGGGTAGCGCGGCACCGTTTGCGGGGTAACGGGTGAGCGCGATGCGTGAGTAGCGCGCGCCATGCGCCGCACTAAGCGTGGTTTTCGACCTCTTCCAGCGTGGGAATGGCATCGGCGGTGCCGGGGCGCGTGACCTGGATCGCGGCGGCGATGGCGGCGCGGTTCATCGCTTGTTCCGGGTTTAGACCCTGATCCAGCCCTGCGGCGACATATCCGATAAAACAATCGCCCGCGCCGGTGGTGTCGACAGCGGTGACGGGTTGGGCCGCGACGTCGATCGTGGTGCCGTTGAGTTGATCCATCCATGTGGCGCCCTTGGCCCCGCGGGTGATGAGCAAGTGAGGCACCGGGACATCGGCGAGCGTTGTCGCCATCGCCTTGGTCAGCTGTTGGGCTTCGACCTCGTTCATCACCAAAAGGTCGGTGACGGGGAGCATCCGGCGCACGGCGTCGGCATCGAAGGGCGCGGCGGAATAGATCACATCAAGGCCACGCGATTTGGCGATTTCAGCGGCCTCGAACGTGAGGTTGGTTTCATTCTGCAGGATCAGCATGTCGCCGGTGCTGGCTGCGGAAAGAGTGGATTCCACCTGTGTTAGAGACTGTTCGTAGTTGGCACCGGGGAAGATCACGATGGCGTTTTCGCCCTGTGGATCGACAGTGATGATCGCATGGGCGGTGGGGGTTTCGAGCATCGAGACATGGGCGGTATCAACGCCGAAGCCGCGCAGCTGTTGCACCGTCCAGAGGCCATCGCGGCCAATCGCACCGATGTGGATGACATTCGCCCCGGCCAGAGCCGCCGCGACCGATTGATTGGCCCCCTTGCCGCCCAGCCCGGTGGAATGGGCGGTGGCGGCCAGCGTTTCACCCGGCCCCGGCAGGTGCGGCACAGAGTAAAACAGATCGGCGTTGATCGAACCGAGATTATAGATCGTCATGAACGCCCTCCCAAGGGGCGGAGCCTAGCCAACTTTACAGGCCGCGAGCACCGCCATGTTGAGGATATCGTTCCCAGTGGAGTTGGTGGAACAAATCTGAATCGATTTGTCGACACCGGCAAGAATCGGCCCAATGATGGTCGCTCCGGCCATTTCCTGCATCAATTTCACAGAGATAGAGGCGGAATGGCGCGCCGGAACCACGAGGATGTTGGCCGGGCCAGAGAGGCGCGAGAACGGATAGGCGGCCTGTGCGTTGGCGTTGAGGGCGACATCGACTGTCATCTCGCCTTCGAATTCGAAATCGACGCCGCGCTGTTTAAGAACCTCAGGGGCGAGGTGCATTTTCTCGGCGCGTTCCGAGCGGGGATAGCCGAAGGTTGAGAAGCTGACGAAGGCAACGCGGGGTTCGAGGCCAAGGTGGCGGGCGACGCCAGCGGAGGCTTCTGCGATGTTGGCGAGATCGTGCTCGTCCGGCCATTCATGCACCAGCGTATCGGCGATGAGCACGATGCGCCCTTTGTGCAGCAGCGGCGTGACCCCGACAGCGCCATGGGCGGCATCGGCGTCAAAGACGTGGTTGATCAATTCGAGCGCCTGTGCGGATTTGCGGGTGGCGCCGGTGATTAACCCGTCGCCGTGGCCATGGGCCAGCATCAGAGCCGAAAACACATGCCGGTCGCGGGCGGCGAGGCGGTGAATGTCGTGCCGATCATAGCCGCGCCGTTGCAGGCGATTGTAGAGATAATCCTTGTAGGTATCGAGATGCGGCGTGTTGGCGGCGTTGACGATTTCAAGCTCGGACACGGCATCGGCCATGCCTGCGGCGGTGAGTTTTTCGCGCACATCCGTGTCGCGACCGACGACGACTGCCTTGCCCATGCCGGTGCGTTGGTATTGCACGGCGGCGCGCAGAACGCGCACGTCGTCGCCTTCGGCGAAGATCATCGTGGCCTGTGCCGCGCGGGCGCGGGCGTTGAGCGAGCGCAGGATCGAGGCGGTCGGATCCATCCGCGATTTCAGCGAGATCTCATAGGCGTCCATGTCGATGATCGGACGCCGCGCCGCGCCGGTTTCCATACCCGCACGCGCAACGGCGGGGGGATGGTGTGGATCAGGCGCGGATCGAACGGCGTGGGGATGATGTAATCACGCCCGAAGGAGAGTTTTTGCCCGTAAGCCATGCCGACTTCGTCTGGCACGTCCTCTCGCGCCAATTGGGCGAGGGCTTCGGCGCAGGCGATCTTCATCTCGTCGTTGATGGCGCGGGCGTGGATATCGAGCGCCCCACGGAAGAGATAGGGAAAGCCGAGCACGTTGTTGACCTGATTGGGATAATCCGAGCGGCCGGTGGCAACGATGGCGTCTTCGCGCACGGCGTGGGCCTCCTCCGGGGTGATTTCGGGATCGGGGTTGGCCATGGCGAAGATCACCGGATTGGGCGCCATATCGGCGACCATTTGCGGCGTCACCGCGCCCTTGGCAGAGACGCCGAGGAACACGTCGGCGCCTTTCATGGCGTCTTCGAGCGTGCGCAGTTTGGTTTTGACCGCATGGGCGGATTTCCATTGGTTCATGCCATCGGTGCGGCCCTGATAGATGACGCCACGGGTGTCACAGACGATGCAGTTTTCGTGGCGCGCGCCCATGCGTTTGAGCAGTTCGATACAGGCGATTCCCGCAGCACCGGCGCCGTTGAGCACGATTTTCACGTCTTCGATCTTTTTGTCCGAGATGTGCAGCGCGTTGATCAGACCGGCTGCGCAAATCACGGCAGTGCCGTGTTGGTCATCATGAAAGACGGGGATGTCCATCTGCTCTTTGAGCGTTTGTTCGATGATGAAACATTCGGGCGCTTTGATGTCTTCGAGGTTGATGCCACCAAAGGTTGGCCCCATCAGTTTGATCGCCTGAATGATGGCTTCGGGGTCTTCGGTGTCGAGCTCGATGTCGATGGAGTTTACATCGGCAAAGCGTTTGAAGAGCACGGATTTGCCCTCCATCACCGGCTTGGAGCCCAATGCGCCGAGGTTGCCAAGGCCGAGAACGGCGGTGCCGTTAGAGATCACCGCGACGAGGTTGCCCTTGTTGGTGTAATCATAGGCAAGCTCGGGGTTTGCGGCGATATCCTCGCACGGGACGGCGACGCCGGGGGAGTAGGCGAGCGAGAGGTCACGCTGGGTTGTCATGGGCACGGTGGCTTGCACCTCCCACTTGCCGGGGGTCGGCTCGAGGTGGAATTGCAATGCGTCTTCGCGGGTATATTTGATCTTGGCCATGACATTATCCGTGCTTGGGGTTTTGTCGTCTTACATGGCGCGGGGCTGTCTCTCAACAGAAAGCGTGTCGCAGGTAAACTTGGCCTTTCGCGTGGGCGCGCGGGTTTGTAAGGTCCGGGGACGTAAAACCGGGGGGCTTTCGTGACTTCTGCCAAATCTGCCGTCACGCCGATGATGGCGCAGTTTCTTGAGATCAAAGCGGGCTATCCGCAGGCGTTGCTGTTCTATCGAATGGGCGATTTTTACGAATTGTTCTTTGATGATGCGGTGGCGGCGTCTGAAGCGTTGGATATTGCGCTAACCAAGCGGGGCAAGCATCTGGGCGAGGATATCCCGATGTGCGGCGTGCCGGTGCATGCCGCCGAGGGGTATTTGCTGACGCTGATCCGCAAGGGATTTCGCGTGGCGGTTTGCGAGCAGATGGAAGACCCGGCCGAGGCCAAGAAGCGCGGCTCGAAATCGGTGGTGCGGCGGGATGTTGTGCGCTTGGTCACGCCGGGGACATTGACCGAAGAATCGCTGTTGGAGGCGCGGCGGCACAATTATTTATGCGCCTATAGCGAGGTGCGCGATGCGGCGGCGCTGGCGTGGGTGGATGTGTCGACCGGCGGGTTTCACGTGCTGCCGCTGTCGCCTGTGCGCTTGGGGCCGGAATTGGCGCGGTTGGGGCCGTCGGAAGTGGTGGTTTCCGAAGCACAAGAAGCGGATTTGGCCGAAACAGTGACTGAATCCGGGGCGTCGATCACGGCGCTGGGCCGGGCGGCGTTTGACAGCGGATCGGCGGAAAAGCGGTTAAAGGAGCTGTTCGGCGTCGAAGCTCTGGACGGGTTCGGCCAGTTTTCGCGCGCGGAATTGTCGGCGATGGGGGCCATCGTCGAGTGGCTGGAAATCACCCAGAAGGGCAAATTGCCGCTGTTGCGCGCGCCGGTGCGCGAGGCCGAGGCGCGGATCATGCAGATTGATGCGGCGACGCGCGCGAACCTTGAGCTGACGCGGTCCTTGTCGGGCGGGCGCAAGGGGTCGCTTTTGGCGGTGATGGACCGGACGGTGACGGCAGGTGGTGCGCGGCTGTTGGAGCGGCGGTTGTCGTCGCCCTCACGCGTGTTGGACGTGGTGCAAGGGCGGCTGGATGCGGTGCAATTTGCGCTGGAACAGGGTCGCATTTTTGCCGATCTGCGGGAGAGTTTGCGGCGGGTGCCGGACCTGGACCGGGCGTTGTCGCGGTTGGGGCTTGAGCGTGGTGGGCCACGGGATTTGACGGCGGTGCGCAATGGGCTGGCGCAGGCGGATGAGATTGCCGGGGGCTGAGTGAGGCCGATTTGCCCGACATATTGGTCGACGCGGTTGCGGCGTTGCGCGGGCATGAGGCGTTGCTGGACCTGCTCGATCAGGCGCTGGTGGCGGAACCGCCGCTTTTGGCGCGGGACGGCGGGTTTATCGCCGAGGGATATGACGAAGAATTGGACGAGTGCCGCAGGTTGCGCGACGAAGGGCGTGGCGTCATTGCGGGGATGCAGGCCGATTACCAGAAACAGACCGGTATTCAGGGCCTCAAGATCAAGCATAACAACGTGCTGGGCTATTTTGTCGAAGTGACGGCGACCCATGCGGACAAGATGTTGTCCGAGCCATTGAACGAGACGTTCAAGCATCGCCAGACCACGGCGAACCAAGTGCGGTTTACCACGGTGCCCCTGTCCGAGATGGAGACCAAGATTTTGAACGCCGGGGGGCGGGCGGTTGAAATTGAAAAGCGGCTCTATTCTAGCCTAAGTCAGGCGATATTGGACGTGTCGGAGCAAGTTTTTGCCGCGGCGCGGGGGCTGGCAGAGATTGATCTTGCCAGTGCTTTGGCGGATCTTGCCAAGGGGGAGAATTGGACCCGGCCCAAAGTGGACGAGAGCCGCAAGCTTGTGATCGAAGGCGGGCGGCATCCGGTGGTGGAGCAGGCCTTGCGCGCACAAGGGGGCGAGCCGTTTATTGCCAATGATTGCGATCTGGGCGAGGCCGAGGATATCTGGCTTTTGACCGGGCCTAACATGGCGGGTAAGTCGACGTTTCTGCGGCAGAACGCGTTGATTGCCGTGCTGGCGCAGATGGGGTCGTTTGTGCCGGCGAGCCGCGCCGAGGTGGGGCTGGTGAGCCAGTTGTTCAGCCGCGTCGGGGCGAGTGACGATCTGGCGCGGGGTCGCTCGACCTTTATGGTGGAGATGGTCGAAACGGCGGCGATTTTGAATCAAGCGGACGATCATGCGCTGGTGATTCTGGATGAAATCGGGCGCGGCACGGCGACTTATGACGGGTTGAGCATTGCCTGGGCGACGTTGGAGCATCTGCATGATGTGAACGGCTGTCGGGCGTTATTCGCGACGCATTATCACGAGATGACGAGCCTGTCGGGCAAGTTGGATCGGGTTGAGAATGCCACTGTTGCGGTCAAGGAATGGGACGGCGAGGTGATCTTTCTTCACGAGGTGAAGAAGGGCGCGGCGGACCGGTCTTATGGGGTGCAGGTGGCCAAGCTGGCCGGGTTGCCGGCGGCGGTTGTGGCGCGGGCCAAGGTGGTGTTGGAGGCCTTGGAAAAAGGCGAGCGCGAAGGCGGGGGCAAGGCGAAAGCGCTGATCGACGATTTGCCATTGTTCGCGGCAACGCCGGTGCCTGCGGCGGTGGTTCAGACGCAGGAAAGCGCGGTTGAGGCCTTGTTAGAGACGATTCACCCTGATGAGATGACCCCGAGAGAGGCGCTTCAGGCGCTGTATGAGTTGAAGGACGCCATGAAAAATTAGGCGGGTGGTGGGGTGGAACCCCACCCTACGCTGTTGAGGAGGTCTGTGCAGTATGACGACGCTTTTGATGACGCATGGCGATTGCAATAAGCATGTCACGCCGATGGGGCACCCCGAACAGGTGGCACGTTTGGCGGCGATTGAGACCGCTTTGGCCGGACTTGACGGGTTGGACCGGCGCGAGGCGCCGTTGGGGCGGGATGAGGAGATTTTGCGCTGTCATCCGCAGGGATACCTTGAGCGGATCGCGGGGCATGCTGCGGGGCAGTTGGATAGCGATACGTGGATGTCGGACGGGTCGATGCAGGCGGCGCGCCGGGCCGTGGGCGGTGCCGTGGCGGCGGTGGATGCGGTGATGGCCGGAGAGGTGATAAACGCGTTTGTCGCCGCGCGGCCACCGGGCCACCATGCGGAACGCGAGACGCCGATGGGGTTTTGCCTGTTCGGCAATGTTGCGATTGCGGCGAAATACGCGCTTGAGGTGCATGGGTTGAGCCGGGTCGCAGTGATTGATTTCGATGTGCATCACGGCAATGGCACGCAGGACCTGCTTTGGGATGAGGCGCGCGCGTTTGTAGCGACCTCGCAACAGATGCCATTGTGGCCGGGAACGGGGCGGCCGGAGGAGCGGGGCGCGCATGAGAATGTGCTGAACGTACCGCTGGAGCCGGGGACCGGCGGGATCGAGATGCGGGCGGCATATGAGAGTCTAATCCTGCCTAACGTGGCCGAATTTGAGCCGGAGATGATTTTCATTTCCGCCGGGTTTGATGCGCATATGGATGACCCTTTGGCGAATTTGAACTGGGAAGATGATGATTTCGCATGGCTTACGCAGAAGATTTGCGCGTTGGCGGCAGAGCAATGCGGCGGGCGTGTGGTTTCGGTGCTTGAAGGAGGTTATGATCTTGCCGCGTTGGGGCGGGCGGCGGCGGTTCATGTGCGCGGGTTGATGGCGGCTTGAGGCGATTGCGCCAGGCCAGGCCCAAGTCAGGTGATTTGTCGCAAGTCGCGGAACAGGCCGCGGGCGAGTTTATCGGCCAGAGCGAGGCGGTCTTGGGGCATGTCGGGGTGTTCGACTTTGATCAGCGTTTCAAAGGCGATCATGAAGGGAAGATGGGCGTCCCGTTCGATTGTGGACAGCTCGAACGCATCAGTAAACGCATGAAACGCGGCGGCATCAACGCCGAAGTGACGGTTGCCTGACCAAGGTTCGGCCCGGCGGGCGATGTGGGTGAGGGCGCGGGCGATGTCCTTGACCACGGGCGTGCGCCCGGAACCGCCGGTGTCGATGCCGGTAAGGGTGTCGCCCTTGACCAGCAGGTTGTTGAGGTGGAAATCGCCATGAGAGATGGCGGTTTGCACGTCGGTTTGGTGCAGGCTGCGGCCAAGGCGTTTCATCCGGCGCAGGATGCGGCTTTCGATGTCTTGCAGATCCGGGTGGGGTTGGGTTTCGCCAGCGGCGGCGGCCTTGCGGAACCAGCGGCGAAAATCGAGCGGCTGATGGGTCAGGGTTGGCGTGTCATAGGCGCGCAACCAATGTGCCGCGCGCGACAGAAGTGGCAGGCGCGTGGCGGGATCGGCGCGTCGCAGGTGGGTAAACAGCGGCTTGCCCGGCACGAAGGCGATAATGAATATGCCTGTGTTAGGGTCGAAATCGAGCGGTTCAACCACGGCGAGGGGCGGTGTGGCCATATAGGCGTGAACGCGCGTGAGTTCGGCCCATTCACGGGCGAAATCGGTGCGGCTTTTGTCATCAAGCGGCAGGCGGAACACCGCGTCGCGGCCATTAAAGGTGCCGCGAAAGATAGCGCGTTTGCCGGGGACGAGGCGCAGCGCCTCGGTCACTTCGGCGGTATGGGGGGAGCTTGCCAGCAGCGATTCGAGCCGGTCGAGCGCCGCGAGCGCCTGATCCGGGTAGAGTTTTATATTGCTGGTGGTGACCACGTTCATGAGACAAAGCATTGACGGGGAAATACGATGCGTCAACCGAATTGAACCGGGGCGGCGGCGGGGGTAAGGTGGCGCGAAACCAAACCGCGGAGAAGCAGAGATGAGTGACCGTCCCGTTGCGGAAATGACATTTGAAGAGGCCATGGCCGAGCTGGAACAGGTGGTTGGACAGCTGGAACGTGGCGACGTGGCGCTGGACGATTCGATCAAGCTTTATGAGCGGGGCGCGGAGTTGAAGAAACGCTGTGAGACCAAGCTTAAAGACGCTGAGGAAAAGGTCGCCGCGATCACTCTGGATGGTGAGGGCAACCCGGCGGGGTTGAAGCCGGTCGAGGGGCTTTGAGCCTTGTTTGAGACTGTTTTACGCGCCGATGCGGCGACGGCGGATGCCTGTTTGCAAGCTGTGATCCGGGGCGATTTGCCGTTGCACGACGCGATGCGCTATGCGGTTGGCGGCGGCAAGGGGCTGCGCGCGTTTCTGGTGATGGAATCGGCGCGCTTGCACGGGATTGCGCCGGAGCAATCGGTTTGGGCGGCCGCAGCGATTGAGGCGGTGCATTCCTATTCGCTGGTGCATGATGATTTGCCCTGCATGGATGACGATGATCTGCGCCGGGGTGAGCCGACGGTGCATCGCAAGTGGGATGAGGCCACGGCGGTTTTGGTCGGCGATGCGCTTCAAACCTTGGCATTTGAATTGCTTGGCCGCGCAGAGGTGAGTGACGTGCCACAGGTGCGGGCCGATCTGGTGTTGAGCATGGCGCGGGCCGCCGGGGCTGGGGGCATGGTGCTGGGTCAGGCGCTGGATATTGCGGCGGAGAGTGCGGATGATCCGCTAACCCTTGCGGAGATCACGCGGTTGCAGGCGGGCAAGACCGGCGCGTTGATTACGTGGTCGGCCACTTGTGGGGCACGGTTGGGACAGGCGGATTTGGCGCCGCTGACCGCTTATGGCGATGCGCTGGGCCTTGCGTTTCAGATTGCGGATGATGTTCTGGACGTGGAGGGCGATGCCGAGGAGGTTGGCAAGGCC
Source organism: Rhodobacteraceae bacterium D3-12 (assembly GCA_025916135.1). NCBI lineage: Bacteria > Pseudomonadati > Pseudomonadota > Alphaproteobacteria > Rhodobacterales > Roseobacteraceae > Phycobium > Phycobium rhodophyticola. Next base: position 4,383,794 of record CP104793.1, read on the forward strand.
GTCGGCAAGGATGAAGAGGCCGGAAAGGCGACATTTGTTTCGCTTTTGGGGCTGAATGGGGCGAAAAGCCGCGCAGGAGAGCTTGTTGAATCTGCCTGTGAGGCCCTATCTTCTTATGGAGAGGCGGCGGATACCTTGCGGGAGGCCGCGCGGTTCGTTATCTCGCGCCGAAGCTGAACACCCCGAAAGGGACGCCATGACCGACCGACCGCAAACACCGCTTTTGGATACTGTGACCGTGCCTGCCGATTTGAAACGGCTGAGCGATGCTGAGTTGCAGCAGCTGGCCGGAGAATTGCGGGCGGAAACGATTTCAGCCGTGAGCGAGACGGGCGGGCATTTGGGGGCCGGTTTGGGTGTGATCGAGCTTACCGTGGCGCTGCATCATGTGTTTGATGCGCCCAAGGACAAGATCGTTTGGGATGTGAGCCACCAGACCTATCCGCACAAGATCCTGACCGGGCGGCGCGACCGGATTCGCACGTTGCGTCAGAAGGACGGTCTGAGCGGGTTCACCAAGCGCAGCGAGAGTCCGTATGACGCGTTCGGGGCGGCGCATTCGAGCACCTCGATCAGTGCGGCGCTCGGCTTTGCCGTGGCGCGGGATTTGGGCGGCGCTTGCCCCGAGGGGCTGGGCGATGCGATTGCCGTGATCGGCGATGGCGCGATGAGCGCGGGCATGGCGTTTGAGGCGATGAACAACGCCGGGCATCTGAACAAGCGGTTGTTTGTGATTTTGAACGACAATGACATGAGCATCGCGCCGCCGGTTGGGGCGTTTTCGTCCTATCTCAGCCGGCTTTATGCGGGCGAGCCGTATCAGGAACTTAAAGCGGCGGCCAAAGGCGCGGTTTCGCTGTTGCCCGAGCCGTTTCGCATGGGGGCGCAGCGGGCCAAGGAGATGCTGAAAGGCATGGCCGTGGGTGGGACTTTGTTCGAAGAGCTTGGCTTTTCTTACGTTGGGCCGATCGACGGGCATGATTTTGACCAGCTGCTGCCGGTGTTGCGCACGGCCAAGGCACGGGCGACCGGGCCGATGTTGATCCATGTGCTGACCAAAAAGGGCAAGGGCTATGCCCCCGCCGAGCGGGCCGATGACAAGGGCCATGCGACCGCGAAATTCGACGTGTTGACCGGCAAGCAAAAGAAAGCGCCGAGCAATGCGCCGAGTTATACGAGCGTGTTTGGCAAGACCTTGGTCGAGCTGGCGGCGAAGGACGACAAGATTTGCGCGATCACGGCGGCGATGCCGGATGGCACGGGGCTGAACCTTATGGCGGAGCGCTATCCCAGCCGGTGTTTTGATGTCAGCATCGCCGAGCAGCATGGGGTGACGTTTTGTGCCGGGCTGGCGGCGGGCGGGATGAAGCCGTTTTGCGCGATCTATTCGACGTTTTTGCAGCGCGGATACGATCAGGTCGTGCATGATGTGGCGTTGCAGAACCTGCCGGTGCGTTTTGCGGTGGACCGGGCCGGATTGGTGGGCGCGGACGGGGCGACCCATGCGGGGTCGTTCGACATCGGGTTTCTAGCTAACCTACCGAATATGGTGGTGATGGCCGCCGCCGATGAGGCGGAGTTGAAGCATATGGTGGCGACTGCTGCGGCGCATGACAGCGGGCCGATTGCGTTCCGCTATCCGCGCGGTGAGGGCGCCGGGGTTGAGATGCCCGAAGAGCCGCAGGTTTTGGAGATCGGCAAAGGCCGGATGATCCGAGACGGCAAGCGGGTTGCGATTTTGAGCTTTGGCACCCGGCTGGGCGAAGTGATGAAAGCGGTTGAGGCGCTGGAGGCAAAGGGGATTTCGCCGAGCGTGGCCGATGCCCGATTTGCCAAGCCGCTGGACCGTGAGATGATTTTGCAGCTGGTGGCCGATCACGAGGCGCTGATCACCATTGAAGAGGGTGCCGTGGGCGGATTTGGCGCGCATGTGGCGCAGATGCTGGGCGATGCAGGGGCGTTTGACGACGGGCTCAAGTTCCGCTCGATGGTGTTCCCCGACGGGTTTATTGATCAGGCCAGCCCTGAGGATATGTATGCCCAAGCCGGGATGAACGCCGAGCATATCGAAGCCAAGGTTCTGGACGTTCTGGGCGTGGCGCAGATTGCGGGGCGTAGGGCCTAGGCCTGCGCGGTCTGTAAAGGCCGAAAAGCGGCTCTATTCCGCGGCTTTTCGGGTGTTTTCGAGACGATCGAGTTTGGCATCAAGCGCGTCGAGCCGGGCGAGGACATCATCGCGGTAAGCATCGGTGTTGGCGGCGTCTTCCTCGTGGTGGGCGTCCTGCATCGAGTTGACGATGAGGCCGACCAGAAGGTTCACCACGGCGAAGGTTGTGACCACGATGAACGGCACAAAGAACGCCCAGGCCCATGGGTAGACCTCCATCACCGGGCGCACGATGCCCATCGACCAGCTTTCCAGCGTCATGATCTGGAACAGCGAATAGGCAGAGCCGCCGAGCGTGCCGAACCAGTCGGGGAAGCTGTTGGCGAAGAGTTTGGTCGCGATGACCGAGGCGATGTAGAAGATCAGCCCCATCAGCAAAAAGACCGAGCCCATGCCGGGCACGGCGCGGATGAAGCCTTCGACGACGCGGCGCAGGGAAGGGGCCACCGAAATGACCCGCAGCACCCGCAGGATGCGCAGCGCCCGCAGCGCCGAGAAACCGGCGCCCGCCGGGGCGAGCGAGATGCCGACGATGACGAAATCAAAGATGTTCCAGCCATTGCGAAAGAAGCGCGGCCCTTGGGCAAAGAGTTTCAGCGCGATTTCGATGACGAAAATCGCAAGGCAGGCGTAATCGAGCGCCTGAAGCAGCGGGCCGATTGCACCCATCAGCGTTTTCGAGGTCTCCATACCGAGGATGACCGCGTTGAAGGCGATGACGGCGGTGATGAAATTCACAAAGCGGGGGCGTTCGATAAAATTGGCGATCTGTTGGCGCATGGGTTTTGAAATCACTCTTGGAGGGCAAGGAGGGCAGAAAGACCCTCGCGGTAGGTGGGATAGTGCAGGGTCACGCCGAGATCGGTTTTGATCCGGTCGTTTCGCACGCGTTTGGATTCGGCATAGAAGCTGCGGGCCATGGGGGTCATGTCGGCCTCGGCGAAATCTTCGGCGGGGGGCAGGGGCAGGCCGAGCAGGGTGGCGGCATGGGCGATCACGTCTTGCGGCGGGGCCGGGTCATCATCGCAGAGGTTGTAGATCGCGCCGGGGTTGGGACGGTTGATCGAGGCGAGCAGGGTCTGGGCGATGTCGGCGACATGGATGCGCGAGAACACCTGCCCCGGTTTGACGATCCGCCGGGCGGTGCCGCGCCGGACCTTGGCAAAGGGGCCGCGACCGGGGCCATAGATGCCCGCAAGGCGGAAGATATGCAGCGGCAGGCCGGTGGCCTGCCATTGGGTCTCGGCTTTGACGCGCTGTTGGCCGCGTTTGGTGGAGGGGGTGAGCGGCGTGGTTTCATCGACCCAACCGCCCGCATGATCACCATAGACGCCGGTGGTGGAGAGATAGCCGACCCATTCGAGGTTTGGCGCGATTTGGGCAAGGTTAGAGCCGAATTCAGCGATCACAGGGTCGCCGGAGTCTCCCGGAGCCGCAGAGATCAGCAGGTGGGTGGTTTCGGCCAGCGCCGGGTGCAGATCATCGCCGGGCCAGAGCAGCGGGGTCACGCCTTGTGCGGCGATGGCAGGCTGTTTCACCGGATCGCGGGTGGTGCCGAAGAGCCGCCATCCGAGCGGCGCAAGCAAGCCCGCGAGGGCGCCTGCCGAGTAGCCGTGACCGAAGGTGAAGAGCGTGCGTGACATAGCGCTTTACCTGTGACGCGAGGCGCGAAAGATCAAGGGTTGAGGTGCCTTCGGCGGGCGTATTTCCGAGAAAGATGAAAGGCTAATGCGCCTCGCCTCTTCCCTGTCTCAGGTATAAGGCGGGACGATTTAGGCACGGGCGGCGCGAAGTTGGCGAAAAAGCACCGTGGTGTAGAGGATGAGAGCGGCCCAGATCATCGGGAAGGCAATCATGCGGGCGCGCCCGAAGGGTTCATCGAACACGAAGACGCCGATCAGCATGATCATTGTCGGCGCAGAGTATTGCAGGATGCCGATGGTGGAGAGTTTGAGGCGCTTGGCCCCGTTGGCATAGAGCAGAAGCGGCACGGCAGTGACCACGCCGGTTCCGAGCAAGAGCCACATGTCGACCGCGCCGAGCGGGGTGAAATGGCTTTGACCGGTGGAGGCGAGCCACGCGATATAGGCCAAGGCGGGCGGCGTGAGGATGAGGACTTCGAGCAGGAAACCTTGGTTCGGGCCGATGGGCAGCGATTTCTTGAAGAAGGCGTAGAAACCCCATGTGAACGTGAGGCCAAGCGCGGCCCAAGGCACGGTGCCATTGTCGATGGTGAGCACGAGGACGGCAGCGGCGGCGAGGGCGATGGCAACGAGTTGCATGGGCGAGAGGCGTTCGCCGAGCAGCGCCGCGCCGAGCAGCACAGAGAACAGCGGGTTGATGTAATATCCGAGTGCTGCGTCAAGCGTGTGACCCGTAGAGATCGCCCAGACGTAGATGCCCCAGTTGACCGTGATCAGAGCCGCAGTCACGCACCCCATGGCCAGCGATTTGGGGCTGCGCAGCGCGGCGCGGATATCGGCGGTGCGGCCCAAGAGGATGAGCAGTGCGCTTGCAATCGGCACGGACCAGACAATGCGATGGGCGACGACCTCGGCCGGGGGCATATGGCCGAGCAGTTTCAGGTAGAGCGGCAGGAAGCCCCAGATGCCATAGGCACCAAGGGCGAAGGCGAGGCCCTGGGGCGTGTCGCGGTTATCGGCGGGTGTCATTGTAGGTCTCCTCGGCCATTGGCTTAGCGCCAGAGGCCGGGGGATGCCAGAGGCGTTAGGCTTTGACGCGCTCGGACGTGGGATCATAGAGCGGTTTGAGAGAGGCGGTGGCGGAAACGCGGGTTCCCATGACGTCGATCTCGAAGCGGGAGGCGAGAAGTTCGGCGGTGGTTTCGCCAGCGCAAGGGACATAGCCCATGCCGACCGCAGCACCGAGCGTGTGGCCGTAAGCGCCGGACCTGAGATAGCCAACGATGGTGCCGTCCCTGAGGATCGGTTCGTTGTGATAGAGCAGCGGTTCGGGATCGTTCAGCAGGAATTGCAGCATACGGGATTGCGGCCCGGTTTCGCGGCGTTTGAGCACGGCGTCGCGCCCGATAAAGGCGGGTTTCGAGGTTTTTACCGCGAAGCCGAGACCGGCGTCGATGACGTGATCTTCGGGTGTTATGTCATGACCAAAGTGGCGGAAGGCTTTTTCGATTCGGCAACTGTCCATCATATGCATGCCGCAGAGTTTGAGGTTCATGGCATGTCCGGCATCCACGAGCGTTTCAAAGGCGTGGGCGGCCATATCGGCGCTGATGTAAAGCTCCCAACCGAGTTCACCGACATAGGACACGCGGTGGGCGCGGGCGAGGCCCATGCCGAGTTCGATCTCTTGCGCCGTGCCGAAGGGGTTGGCGGCATTGGAGAAATCATTGGGCGAGACTTTTTGCAGGAGCGCACGGGCGTTTGGCCCCATGACGGCGAGTGTGGCTTCGCCTGCCGTGATGTCGGTGATCACAACGCGATGCGCGCCCACATGCCGTGCGAGCCAAGTTTGGTCGGCAAGGCGCGTGGCGGCGGGGGTAACGACGAGGTAGGCGCGTTCGGACAGGCGGGTGACGGTGACGTCGGCCTCGATCCCGCCGGAGGTGTTGAGAAACTGGGTGTAGGTGATTTTGCCGACAGGGGTAGAGAGGTCAGCACCGCAGACGTGGTTGAGGAAGCTTTCGGCATCGGGGCCTTCGACGCGGATTTTGCCGAAGGAGGACATGTCATACATGCCGACATTGGTGCGGATGGCATGATGTTCGCGGGCGGAATTTTCGAACCAGTTCTGGCGTTTCCACGTGTAGCGATAGGCGCGTTCCTGCCCCGGATCGGCGAACCAGTTGGCGCGTTCCCAGCCGGCGATTTCGCCCATGACGGCGCCGTTATCGAGCAGGTGCAGATGAAGCGGGGTGCGGCGGATGCCGCGGGCCGTGGCCTTTTGGCGATAGGGGAAGTGATCGGCGTAGAGCAGGCCGAGGGTCTCTTTGGAGCGCTCAAACAGGTAGGTTTTATTGCCTTGGAAGGGCTGCATGCGGGCGATATCGACATCGCCAAGGTCAAAGGGTTTTTCGCCCGCCTCCATCCATTGAGCCAGCGCCATGCCCGCGCCGCCTGCGGATTGGATGCCGACGGAGTTGAACCCGGCAGCGACCCAGACGTTGTCCATCTCGGGTGCGAGGCCGAGGTGGTAGGCATCGTCGGGGGTGAAGCTTTCCGGGCCGTTGAAGAAGGTGTGGATGCCTGCCTCGGCCAGCATCGGCATGCGGTTGACCGCCTGTTCGAGGATCGGCTCGAAGTGGTCGAAATCTTCGGGGAGCTGGTCGAATTCGAAATCGGCGGAGATGCCGGACATGCCCCAAGGTTTGGCGACGGGTTCGAAAGCGCCGAGCATGATCTTGCCAGCGTCTTCCTTGTAATAGGCGCATTCATCGGGCACGCGCAGGACGGGCAGCGAGGTGAGACCTTCGATCGGTTCGGAGACGATATAAAAATGCTCGCAGGCATGGAGCGGGACGTTGATGCCGGCCATGCGGCCGACCTCGTGACCCCACATTCCGGCGCAGTTGACGAGGTGATCGCAGGTGATGTGGCCGGTGCTGCCGTCTTCGCCGGTCCAATCGACGCCGGTGATGCGGCGGCCGGTTTTGGCAATGTTAGAGACTAATACACGCTCCTGCACCACAGCGCCGCGTTGGCGCGCGCCTTTGGCGAGGGCGAGGGCGATGTTGGCGGGATCACCTTGGCCGTCTTTATCAAGAAACACGCCGCCCAAAACGCCATCAAGGTTGAGATGGGGATAGCGGGCGGCGACTTCGGCGGGGGTGATTTCGTCGATGTCGACGCCAAAGGCGCGGGCCATGGCGGCGGAGCGGGTGATCTCTTCGAGGCGGTCCTCGGTCAGGGCGACAGTGATCGAGCCGACGCGTTTGAAGCCGGTGGCGACGCCGGTTTCCGCTTCGAGATTGCCGTAGAGCTCTTGCGAGTATTTCGCGAGCTTGGTCATATTGGCGGTGGCGCGGAGTTGGGCGATGAGCCCGGCGGCATGCCATGTGGTGCCGGAGGTGAGTTGCTTGCGTTCCAGCAGGACCACATCACGCCAGCCTTGTTGGGTGAGGTGATAGGCCACGGAGCAGCCGACGACTCCGCCGCCGATGATGACGACGCGGGCGTGTTTGGGCAAGTTGGGCATGATCGGTTCCTGTCGGTCTGTTTGGCGGGGGCGGAGCGAGGGGCCAGCCCCTCGCGCTCCCCGGAGTATTTTTAGCAAGATGAAGTCAGGTGATGGTGTGGCCAGCCGCGTGCAGGCGTTTGGCGAGTTCGGTGATGTGGGCGGGGCCGACCTCGCAACAGCCGCCAATGATTGTGGCGCCTTGGGCGACCCATGACATGGCGAAATCTGCATAGGCGGCGGGGGAGAGATCGGTGCGCTGTTCGAGGGCGTCAACGGTGGGGAATTCGGCGAGGAAGCCATCGGAGATGCGGGTGAAGCCGTTGGCGTAGGCGCCGAAGGGCAGGCCGAAAGCCGCGAGTTGTGCGAGGCCGTCGGCCATGACTTCGGGTGGGGCGCAATTGAGGAGGAGGGCGGCGGGCGCGTATTCAGAGACCAATGCGGCCAGATCGGCGAGTTTTTCGCCGGAGCGCAGGCGGGTTCCGTCATCGTCGCAGACCGTGAGCGAGAGCCAGACGGGTTTGGTTGCGGCGGCGCAGCCGAGCAGAGCGCCGTGGGCGTGTTCGATCGAAGCGACGGTTTCGATCAGGAAGATATCAACGCGGTCATGCAGCAGGGCGACGCGTTCGGCAAATATGGCTGCGGCCTGTTCGAGCGGGGTGTGGAGGTCCGGGCGGTAGCTTGCGCCAATCGGGCCGAGCGAGGCGGCGATGTGGCCCGACCCATGAAGCGCGCGGGCGGCTTCGGCTTCGACGAGGGCCTGCGCGTTGAGGTGGTCGAACGCATTTTCGAGGCCGATGCGGGCGAGGCGGTCACGCAGGACGGCATAGGTGTTGGCCGTGGCGATGGTGGCGCCCGCTTTGAAGTAGTCAAGGTGCACGTCGCGCACGACGCCGGGCATGTCCATCATGACGGCGGTGGACCAGAGCGGCGTGGCGCGGTCACCGGAGCGTTTGACGATCTCTTGTCCGATGGAGCCGTCGAGGAGGGTGATTGCAGTCATGGCAAAGGCCCTTGAGGCGCCGTGCTGTGACGGCCGAGAGGAGGAGGGTGACGGCGGACCAGATGCTGATCCAGCCGAAATACCAGATGCGGCCTGCTGTGGCATTGAAGTCTTCGGCGTTGACGAAGGCGGATTTGCCGAAATAGGCGGCGATCATGGCAAAGAGCAGCGTGAAGGCGGCGACCAGAGCGAGCATTGTGTTCGAGGTGCCAAAGAGGCGCGCGACAAGAAAGACGCCGAAGCCCAGTGCTGCGCCGATGAGGCCGGATTGCGCCGCCCACCACGGGTGTGCACCGAGGGCTTTGGAGACGCCAAGCCATGAGAGGGCGGCAACCAAGAGCGCAAACAGCAGCGCGAGGGCGAGGTCGGGCCAGCGTAGGGTCATGCACGGAGCCTTTGGTTTTGCGGATCCCAGAGGGGGGCATCGGGTTGCACCGTTGCGCGGTAACGCTGGCCGTAGATTTCGACCTCTAACTCTGTGCCGGGGGTTGAAAGATCGACCCTAACCATGCCCAAAGCGATGGATTTACCGATGCGGTGCCCCCAGTCGCCGGAGGTGGTTTCGCCGACGATTTCGCCGTTGTGCCAGAGGGTGGACATATAGGGCGCATCCGCTTCGCCGGCATCGACAATCAGGGTGACGAAGCGTTTTTTGGTGCCTTGCGCCTTGGCGGTGGTGAGCGCGGATTTGCCGGGGAAGTCGGCGGGCTTGTCAAGGTTGAGAAAGCGGTCGAGGCCGAGTTCGAGCAGGGAATAATCGGTCGAGAGGTCGCCTTTCCACGCTTTGTAGCCCTTTTCGATGCGCAGGGAATTGAGGGCATACATGCCGAAGGGCTGCACCCCCGCATCACGCAGCGCGTCCCAGATGGCGGGCATCGCATCCGGGGCAGCGTGGATTTCCCAGCCGAGTTCACCGGCAAAAGACACCCGCAGGAGCGTGGTCTCTTGTCCGGCAACCGCGCCATTGGGGCTGATTGAGAGCCACGGCGCGGTGAGATCGTGGCCGGTGGTGAGCGGCGCGAGGATGTCGCGGGCGCGCGGGCCGGTGACGAGGAGGCATTCGGCATCACGCGTGTGATCCGTGAGGGTGATGCCCTTGGGGAGTTGGCGCGCGAAGATTTCGGCGTCGTGCCATTGGGCGGCGGCGGCGGTGATCAGGTCGATTTCGTCATCGCTGTGAACCATGACCGTCATCTCTGTCAGGCAACGGCCACGCGTATCGGGAAAATAGGCGAGGCCAACGCGACCGGGTGCGGGCAGGCGGGAGGCGGTCAGCCCATCGACAAAGTCGCGCGCGCCGGGGCCTGTAAGCTTGAGCCGGGTGAAGCCGGTGATCGGGAGCATGCCGCAGTCATCGCGCACGGCGAGGCATTCTTCGCGGATACGGTCAGCCCAAGGGCCGGAGCGGGTCCACGTATGGGTGGCCTCGAGCGAGGTGTCGTCGCCGGGTTTGGCGAACCAATTGGCACGCTCCCAACCGTTGTAGGCGCCAAAGACCGCACCGGCGTCTTGCAGGCGGGAATGCAGGGGCGAGCGTTTTTGGTCGCGCCCGGCGGGCCATTCGTGATGCGGGAAGTGCATGGCGTATTCGTTGCCGTAGACCTCTAGCCCTTTGGCGACGCAATAGTCGTGATCGGTGTAGTCGGTAAAGCGGCGCGGATCGCAGGACCACATGTCCCATTCGGTGACGCCATCGACGATCCATTCGGCCAGCACCTTGCCCGCGCCGCCGCCTTGGGCGATGCCGAAGGTGAATACGCAGGCCTCGAAGGCGTTTTTTACGCCGGGCATGGGGCCAAGGAGCGGCAACCCATCGGGCGCATAGGGAATCGGGCCGTTGATCACCCGCGAAATGCCGGACGAGCCGAGCAGGGGCACACGCTCCATCGCGTCGGTCATGATGTCTTCGATCCGGTCGAGGTCATCCTGCCAGAGTTGGAAGCTGAAATCATCGGGCATCGGGTCTTCGGGGGTGTCCCAATGGGCGCGGCAGTTGGGTTCGTAAGGGCCGAGGTTGAAGCCGTTCTTCTCTTGCCGGAGGTAGTAGGAGACATCAACATCGCGCAAAAGTGGCAATTTAGAGCCTGTTTTCGCCGCATGCGCCGCGATTTCGGGAATCTCTTCCGAGAGCAGGTATTGGTGGCTCATCACCATCATCGGGACGGTGCGCCCGCCAAAGGGTTTGAACCATTCGCCAACGCGCTGGGCATAGTATCCGGCGGCGTTGACGACGTAGTCACAGGTGACATCGCCCTTGTCGGTGTGGACCGTCCATGTGCCGTCATCGTGCTGTGTAACGCCGGTGGCGGGGGTGAAGCGGGCGATTTTCTGGCCCATATCGCGGGCGCCCTTGGCCAGCGCCTGGGTCAGCTGGGCAGGGTCGATGTCGCCGTCGTGGGGGTCGTAAAGCGCGCCGGCGAGATCGTGGGTTTCAAGGAAGGGGTAGCGCTCTTTGGTTTCTTCGGGGGTGAGGATTTCGATCGCCATGCCCTGATAGAGGCCCATCCCCTTGGCGCGTTCGAATTCCTGCATGCGTTCGGTGGAATGGGCCAGCCGGAGCGAGCCGGTCTGGTGGTAGTTCATCGGGTAGTCGACCTCGTCCCCTAGACGGGCATAAAGTTCGGTCGAGTAACGCTGCATGTTCATGATTGACCACGAGGTCGAGAAGGTCGGCACATTGCCGGCGGCATGCCATGTGGAGCCTGCGGTCAGTTCATTTTTCTCCAGTAGGAGGCAATCGCTCCAGCCCTTGAGGCCAAGGTGGTAGAGCACCGAAGTGCCGACAACGCCGCCGCCGATGATGACGACGCGGGCATGGGTGGGCAGGTCAGACATGGTTGGTTACTCCCAGATGAGGCGGAGGGCGAGGGTGCCGAAAATGAGGCTTGTGAGTTTGTTCAGGGGGCCGGAAATGCGGCCAAGGGCAGTGCGAAACAGCCCGGCGGCGGCACCATAGGCAGAGGTGATGAACAGGCCGGTGATGCAAAAGAGCGTGCCGAGGATCACGATTTGGTGCCAGAGCGGACCGATCAAAGGGTCGGCGAATTGCGGCAGGAAGGCGAGGATGAACAGCGCCACCTTGGGGTTAAGCAGATTGGTGAGAAAACCGCGTTTCAGGGCGGAATAGAGGCTTTTGGCGCCTTTGGTGGTGGTGGCGTCAGAGGGGGCATTCCAGGTTTTGATAGCGAGCCAGAGCAGATAGGCGGCACCGGCCCATTGCACCGCTTTGAAGGCCAGCGGGCTGGCAAGGATCAAGGCGGATAGGCCGAGCGCGGCAAAGAGGATATGCGCCACGGAGCCGAGCGCGATGCCCGCCGCCGCCGCAACACCCGCGCGGGGACCGCCGGAGAGGCCGGAGGCTGTGGCAAAGATAACATCCGCACCGGGGGTGAGATTGAGCAGGATGCCCGCCCCGAGAAAGGCAAGGATGGTGACGGGATCCATTGCTAAAAGCGTCTCTAACATGGCTGTTTTGCCCTTCTACCAGCGTTCAAAGATTGGGATGTCGTCGTTGATTTCGTAGTAGTCACCCTTGTCCTTGGTGAAGATGTGACGGCGTAGGGCGGTGCCGGTGGGCAGATCGAGGACCCCATCGCGACCGAGGTGTGGTCATCGTTGAACGGGCGGTAGAACAGCGACGCCCCGCAAGCATTGCAAAAGCCGCGTTCGGCGTGGTCCGAGGAGCGATACCACGTCAGCGTAGCATCTGCGGTAAAGCGCAGGTCCGGGTGTTTGACCGAGGTGCCGGACCAGTAATGCCCCGACAGGCGGCGGCATTGCGAGCAATGGCAGGCCGAGGGCGCGACCAGGTCGGCGGTGATGGTGAAGGCGACCGATCCGCATTCGCAGCGACCTGTGATCATGGGGTAGGCTCCTTGTTTACGGCCCGGTCAATAGACGGGCGGGGCGATGACCCAGATGGCGATTGCCGGGGTGTCGTAGGGGTTGATCCATTCAAACGGTTCGTTGCGGATGCGAAAGCTGTCGCCGGGATGGACGGTGAAGAGATTGCCCGAGATCACGAGATCGAGCTTGCCCGAGATCAGGTAGCCGACCTCTTGGGTGGGGCGGGTGACGACCTCACCGATGCGGGAGCGGGGTTGGAAGGTGGAGTGGACCACTTCGAAATCATCGGTGAGATCGGGGGAGAGCAGCTCTTCGACCAGCCCGGCGGTGTTCGACCCAATAGGGCGGCGGGCGGTTTTGCGCACGATATGCCCGGCCTCTCCCGCGGGGGCGGGGGTTTGGCCAAAGAGGAGCGAGACCGGAACATCAAGCGCGGCGGCAAGGTGGCGCAGATCGGTGATGGTGGGTTCGGAGAGGTCACGCTCGACCTGACTGAGCCAGCCGACGGAGCGGCCCAGCGTATCGGCCAGCCCCGAGAGCGTCAGCCCGCGCGATTTGCGGATTGCGCGGATGTCAGCGCCGAGAGTGGCGGGTGTGGGCGTGTCGTGATGCATGGCGGCACCGTGAAAATTTCGTGTCAATTTTCACGGTGCCTGATCTGCGTGAAAATTCAAAGCGAAATTTCATGCGCCGGGGTCGGCTCGGCACCTTAACTAGCAAAGACGAGATCGAGGATGTCGCTGAGGCGGGTGGCGTCGGTTTGTGTGAACGCGGCGGGTTGATTGCTGTCGATATCGAGCACGCCGAGCAGCGTTCCGGAGCCATCGCGCACCGGGATCACCAGCTCGGACCGTGTCGAGCTGGCACAGGCGATATGGCCGGGGAAGGCATCGACATCATCGACAAGCTGCACCTGTCCTGTGCGGGCAGCAGCGCCACAGACCCCACGGGAGAACGGGATCTGCAAACAGCCATGTCCGCCTTGGTAGGGACCGATTTTGAGCATCTCGGGCGCGGTGACGCGGTAGAAGCCGGTCCAGTCGAAGCGATCATCGGCGTGATGAATCTCGCACGCGAGGGTGGCCATGAGGGCGACGTTGTCGGTTTCGCCGTCAGCCAGCGCGAGGATGGATTGTTTGAGGGTGTCGTAATCTACGGTCATGGCGGCTCTTTAGGGCAGGGTGGCTTTCAGCCAGGTGGCGGATTTTGCGATAGCGTCGCGGCCTTGGGGGATCACCTTGGTCAGGGAGAGGAAGGCGTGGATTTGACCGGGGTAGGTGAGGAGGTCGACCGGGACGTTGGCCGCTTTTAGTGATTTGGCGAGGGATAGGGCATCGTCCCAAAGCGGGTCATGACCGCCGGCGATGATGAGAGCGGGTGGCATATCAGCGTGATGCGGCGACAACAGGGGAGAAACGCGGGGCGCGGTTCTGTCTTGATCGGGGGGCAGGTAGAGCGAGAGATACCAATCAATGCGGTCGGCGGCGAGCAAGGGTTGCTCGGCAAGGTCGCGCATGGATTGGGAGGAAAGCCGCCCGTCGGTTCCGGGATAGATCAGCAGTTGTGCGACGGGCATGGGAAGCGCGTTTTCGGCGATGTCGTGCAGCAGGACGGCGGCGAGATTGCCCCCGGCGCTATCGCCGCCGATGGCGAGTTGGTTGGGCGTGACGTTGAGGCCATCTGCATTGTCGAGCAGCGCGCGATAGCAGGCGAACACATCGTCTGGTGCGGCGGGAAACGGGTGTTCCGGCGCGAGGCGGTAGTCAAAGGAAATGACGCGGACGCCGGAGAGGTCAGCCAGCGCGCCACAAAGCCCGTCGTGGGTGTCAATGTTGCCTTGAACCCAGCCGCCGCCGTGCAGGTAGAGCAGCGTCGGTTGCGCCGCGCGCGGGTCGCGGCCAGCGGTTGTGTAGATGCGAGCGGAACGCGGGCCGGACGCGCCGGGCAGGGTCAGATCGGTTTTGGTCACAGAGGCGGGGCAGGGGCGCTCAAACTTGGCCGCGAGTGTGGCGATCTGGGCGCGGCTTTCTTCTAGGCTGGGCGGTTTATTGGGGTCGCGCAGAAGGGTGACAAGATCGGAGGCGGCCATCGCCTTGGGGTCGATTGTGCGACCCGCCACGGTGGTGAGGCGACCGGTGTAGATCAGCCGCACGAGAGGCTCTGGCAGAAAGACTTTGAGCAGACCCCAGATCAGTTTGAGTTTGTGCATGATACCCCCGGTTTTGACGCCCAATGATAGGCGGCAAAACGGGAAAGGCAATGCGCCGGATAAGGTGCCCGGCGCATTGCGGATTGCGCAGGGTTAGACCCGCTCTATCGCGATGGCGGTGCCTTCGCCGCCGCCAATGCAAATGGCGGCGATCCCGCGCTTGAGGTCGCGTTTTTCAAGCGCATTCAACAGCGTGACCATGATCCGCGTGCCAGAGGCACCGATGGGGTGGCCAAGGGCGCAGGCGCCGCCGTTGACGTTGACGATGTCGCGCGGCAGGCCCAGTTCCTTCATGAAGGCCATGGGCACCACGGCGAAGGCTTCGTTCACCTCCCAGAGGTCAACATCGGAGATGTCCCAGCCTAGACGCTCCATCAGTTTTTTCGCAGCCGGAACCGGCGCGGTGGGGAACATTGCCGGGGCCTGCGCGTGGCTGGCGTGGCCAAGGATGCGGGCGCGGATGTTGAGGCCGTTGGCCTCGGCATGATCGCGCGAGGACAGCACCAGCGCCGCGGCGCCATCGGAGATCGACGAGCTGTTGGCGGCGGTCACCGTGCCGTCCTTGCGGAAGGCGGGTTTGAGCATCGGGATCTTCTCGGGACGCGCCTTGCCGGGTTGCTCATCGGTGGTGATGACCTCTTCACCGGTGCGGGCATGGACCGTGACGGGCGAGATTTCGCCCGCAAAAGCGCCGGAGCGTTCCGCTTCGAGCGCGTTGGAGAGCGAGGCGAGCGCGTATTGGTCTTGGTCTTCGCGGGTGAATTGGAACGCTTCGGCGCAGTCTTCGGCGAAGGTGCCCATGAGGCGGCCCTTGTCGTAGGCGTCTTCGAGACCATCAAGGAACATGTGATCCTTGACCTCTTGGTGGCCGATCCGCGCACCGCCGCGCATTTTGGGCAGGATGTAGGGCGCGTTCGACATGGATTCCATGCCGCCAGCGACCATCGTGTCGTTATGCCCGAGGGCGATCTGGTCATAGGCCATCATGGCGGTGCGCATGCCCGAGCCGCACATTTTGTTGAGCGTGGTTGCGGGGCCTCTTCGCCCAAACCGGCGGCGAAACCTGCCTGTCTGGCCGGTGCCTGGCCTTGGCCGGCGGGCAGGACGCAGCCCATGAGCACCTCGTCAACCGTGCTGACGCGCGCGTCAGCCAAAGCGGCGCGGATGGCGGACCCGCCGAGCGCGGCGGCGTCGACCCCGTCAAACACCCCTTGGAACCCGCCCATTGGGGTACGCGATGCCCCTGCGATTACGACATCTTTCATGACTTGTCCTCCTCTTCTCTGGCTCTTGCATACCGAATGGTAAGGTTTGAGGTCTACCCTGCTTGCTTATCAATCGTATTTCTACGGCAACAAGGGCTCAGAAATGAAACTTGAGATTAGGGACGCTAGCGAGTTTTTGGTTGTGACAGTGCGTGAGCAGCGGATTGATGCTGCGGTCGCCATCAGATTCAAGGATCAGATCAGAGAGGTGATCGGAAGGGGCGCGCCGCATGTGGTGTTTGACCTGAGCGAGGTTGAGTTTGTCGATTCGAGCGGGTTGGGCGCGATTGTCGCGGCGATGAAGCAGATGGGCAGCACCCGGCGGCTTGACCTTGCCGGGCTGACGCCGGCGGTGGAGCGTGTCTTTCGCCTAACCCGGATGGACACTGTGTTCACCATTCACACCGACGTGGCGCAAGCCGAGGCGGTTTATGCGGGATAAAAGCGGGTGCGCCCCGACGCGTGGCCCAAGGACAAGGCGCACATGACGCAGGACAGCGAAAACGCGGGATGCCAGCCTTCTCAGCGGGTCTCGATTTCTTTTGCGAGCGGCGCGTGGGAAGTGCGTGAGGCGCTGGCCCAGTTGAAAGACCGGCTGGCTGTGATGCAGCTTGGCGCTGAGCATGAAACCACGGTTGAGCTTGTCGTTGGAGAGGTTCTCAACAACGTGGTTGAACATGCCTATGGTCCGGGACAGAGTGGCCCGATTGAGGTGATGTGCGAACGGGAAGAGGCCGCGCTGCATTTTTGCGTTCGTGATTCCGGGCGCGCCTTTCTGGGGCTACAACTTCCGCGGGGCGATCCGCCTGATGTTGATCGCGTCAGGGAAGAGTTGCCGGAAGGTGGTTTTGGTTGGTATATGGTTCGCAACCTTGCTTGCGGGCTTGGCTATACCCGTGACTCGGATCGCAACACTCTCAAATTTTATATATCTTTGAAGGTGTTAGAGGGCGAAAGCCCGTCATGAGCGCCGGGGTTTTCAGAAACTTGGCAACCTTTGGCAACTTTGGTCAGACCCGGTGAAAAACGATCATTGAATCGCCTTAATGCGTTCGTAATCGCGCCAGATTCATTACGCATAACGGAGGGGTAGCTGCATATGGCTTCCCTCGGCGCCGCGCGTTAACAGCCCCCACCCAGTGCGTGGCGTCGAGGTTTACTTTTTCCCAAAATTTTAACCGGCCAACCACGCAAACCATGCGTTGGCATTTGGTGCGATGCGCCCTAGTCTTTTGCCAACGCAGGGCAAGGGGACGAATTCATGCGCGATTTTCACTTTCCAGGACGATCAGCGGTGTTGGCCGCAAATGGGGTTTGCGCTACGTCGCATCCGTTGGCGGCAAAAGTTGCGATTGAAACGCTGGAGGCGGGTGGCAACGCGATGGACGCTGCCATCGCGGGGGCTGTGCTTTTGGGGATTTGCGAACCGCAGATGACCGGGATTGGCGGCGATTGCTTTGTTTTGTTCAAACCGGCCGGGTCGGATGAGATCAAGGCGCTCAACGGATCGGGGCGGGCCCCGGCGGCGGCGAGCGCGGCGGCCTTGCGAGAGGCGGGCCATAAGACTGTGCCGCTTTTTGCGCCCGAAGCGGTGACGATCCCGACGGCGATTGATGGGTTTTGTCGATTGAACGCGGACTGGGGGGCGCTGGGGCTGGATCGTATTTTGGCGCCTGCTATTCGCTATGCCGAAGAGGGGGTTCCGGTTGCGCCGCGCGTGGCGTTCGATTGGCCAACAGCGGCCAAGGCATTGTCGGGCCACGGCAAAAAGTATTTCCTTGTGGATGGCAAACCCGCGCAGGTTGGCCAGAAGTTTCGCGCGCCGGGGCAAGCCGAGGTGCTGCGGCGGATCGCGGCACAAGGGCGCGACGGGTTTTATACCGGGGAAGTGGCCGACGACATGGTGAGCGAGCTGCGTGCGCGTGGCGGTGTTCATACGCTTGATGATTTCGCAGCGGCGGAGAGTTTTTACACCGATCCGGTGGGCGGGGATTACAAGGGCGCGACTCTGCTGGAGCATCCGCCGAACGGGCAGGGCGCGACGGCGAATCTGTTGCTGAATATTCTGAACCAGTTCGATATTGCCGGAATGGACCCATTTGGCGCAGAGCGCGCCCATATCGAGGCGGAGGCGACGAAGCTGGCCTATGATGCGCGTAACAGGTTTATTGCCGACCCGGACCACACGGCGCGGCTTGACCATATGATGGCGACAGAGACGGCCAAGAAGCTGGCTGCTTTGATTGATCCGAAGCGGGCAATGGCGGCGGCGGCGCCGGTGAGCGAGGCGGTGCATAAGGATACGATTTACATCACGGTTGTGGACAAGGACCGGATGGCTGTGTCGTTCATCTATTCGATTTTTCACGGGTTCGGGAGCGGGATTGCGAGCGAGAAATTCGGTATCCTGCTGCAAAACCGGGGAGCTGGTTTCACGCTGGATGAAGGGCATCCGAACGAGATGGCGGGTGGCAAGCGTCCGATGCATACGATCATTCCCGGCATGGTTAAGAATGGCGGCGCGGTCATGCCATTTGGCGTGATGGGGGGGCGTATCAACCCTGTGGACATGCCAGATCGTCTCTAACATGGTGGATTTCGGGATGAACCCGCAGGCGGCGATAGATGCGCCGCGTAGTTTTGCCGACGGGGATGTTCTTAATGTTGAGCGGAGCTATTCCGAAGCCGTTCGAGCGGAGCTTGTCGATATGGGGCATAACGTGGCGGTGCCGGATGGTCCGCTGGGCGGGGCGCAGGCGATTCAGCTGCGCGAGGATGGTCTGCTTGAAGGGGCGTCTGATCCGAGGAAAGACGGGATCGCGCTGGGATACTAAAGCGACAATGACGGGCCCGGGATTGGTCCGGGCGCATTTATCAGGAGGTGAGCCATGGCGATTACGCCGGTGAAAGAAATGGTTGCGGCGGCGAAGCGCGAGATCACGTCGATTTCCGCCGAAGAGGCGCAGGCCAAGGCGGCAGCGGGTGAGATCCTGTTGGTGGATATTCGTGACCCTAGGGAGTTGGCGCGAGAAGGGCGGATTGAAGGCGCGTTTCATGCGCCGCGCGGGATGCTGGAATTCTGGGTCGATCCGCAGAGCCCCTATTTCAAAGAGGCGTTGGCGACGGACAAAACGCTTGTTCTGTTTTGTGCAAGCGCGTGGCGTTCGGCGTTGTCGACAAAGGTGTTGAAGGACATGGGGGTCGAAAACATCGCCGAGATGGAAGGCGGGTTTTCAGCGTGGAAAAAAGAAGGACGACCGGTCGAACTGTAACACCCGGCTTGGACTTGCCCGGCTTGGACTTGCAAAGGCGCGTGGTGATACGCGCCTTTAGTTCAGTTGGAAGTGCAGCGGGTAGAGGCCGTCCTCGAAGGGGCCGAAGAGATCGGGGATGTCGGGGTGATCGACGGGTTCGCCCGAATAGTCGGCGATCAGGTTCTGTTCGCTGACATAGGCGACATAGTAGCTCTGATCATTTTCGGCCAGCAGGTGATAGAACGGCTGTTCTTTCTCGGGGCGCGAGTCTTCGGGGATGGCATCATACCATTCCTCGGTGTTGTTGAACTCGGCATCGACGTCAAAAACCACGCCGCGGAACGGGTGTTTTCGATGGCGCACGACTTGGCCAAGGTGATATTTCGCAAGTGTTCTACGCATAGTTCGCCAGCCCCTATCGTTCTAGCATAGGGCTTTCAAGGGGCATTTGTCCATTTAGGCAGCGCAATTTTCGGGGAAACAAACTGTGTGCGCAAATGTGACAGTTGTGATCCGGCGTGACGCGGCCGTTGTGGAATTCTGCTTTAGCCGGAGGCGAAAATGGGCTAACTTGCGGCAAAACAAAAAAGCGAGAGGCAGGAATGAGCAGACCCCTTCGCGCCCTTATTCTGTTGATGTTGCTGGCAAGTTGTGGCGGTGGCCGCGACTATCAGGCGCCACGTGAGTTCGACAATGCGTGCAGCATCCTGAAAAGCAGGCCGCATTATGTGCGCGCGTTTCGCGCGACCGAGCGCAAGTGGAACGTGCCGGTGCATGTGCAGATGGCGACCATTTACCAAGAAAGCAAGTTCAAGGCGGATGCGCGCACGCCGTTTCGCTGGGCCATTGGGGTGATCCCGATGGGCCGTCAATCAAGTGCCTATGGCTATTCGCAGGCGCTGGATGCGACGTGGAAAGAATACAAGCAGGCCACGGGCAACAGCCGCGCCAAGCGCAACAATATCCGCGATGCGAGCGACTTTATGGGCTGGTATATGAACATCACCAAAGAGCGGAACGGTATCGCGCTGAGCGACGCGCGCAACCAGTATCTTGCTTATCACGAGGGGCACACCGGCTATCGGCGTGGCACCTACCGTGCCAAAGCGTGGTTGATGCGCGTGTCGGGCGAAGTTGGTGCACGCTCGAAGACCTATGAGGCGCAGTTGAAGCGGTGCGGGCGGCTGAGATAGGCGGCTGTGCCTCCATGCGCGGAGGGAATGGTTAACCGCCGGTGGCGTTAACCATTTGGGGGGTGACTCCCGGCTGACATCCGGCTGACTCCCGGCTGCCGAAATTTCCGAACATGTTAAGCATCGCCATGGTTAACGCGGCGGGCGCTGGAAACGGGTGCAGACAACGCCAAGGTGCTCTGCCGGTTGCAGAGGCGGTCAGCAAAGAGTGCAGATTGCCCCACGCCACATAGGGCAGCGCCCGCCCATGGGGCGGTCGGGCGCTGCCCGGCGGCGCTATGCGCCTTGACTCCGGGCTTTGCTAGGTGGCGATGTCAGCGGTCGAAGGTGCTGGTGTTGAGGTCGATGTCGAACAGCCGGTTCGGCATGTTGCCGCCCTTTTTCAACGCACCGAGAATGACAGTGGTGCGCGAGCCGGCGTCATCGTTGATGATCCACTGGCGGAGTTCGACCGGATTGCCGGTGAACTTGAGCTGGATATTGCCGTATTCGGGATGTTCGGGGTCTTGGGCCGTAACGATGGTGGCGGTGCCATCATAGGTGTGACCGACAACCATATTGGCGCGGCCAAGATCGACGTTTTTGGCGAGGATGATCTTCAGCGGCGTGCGGTTGAGCGGATAGGTTTCCGGCCCCTGATTGGTTTTCGGATCAAAGATTGCCACGGCCCCGGCAGAGGCCAGCACGAGGGTTTTTTCGGGCGGGTTATATTCGAAGCGAATCTTGCCCGGTCGGCGGATATAGATCGTGCCAGTCGAAATGGAGCTGTCGTCGTTGACCTGTGTGAAGGGGCTGGTCGCCGTTTTCAGGCCGTTGAGATATTTCGAGATCTCGTTGAGCGACAGCTTGTCCGCCCAAGCCGGTGCGGCGAGGGAGGTGGCAAGCAGGGTTGCCAGTGCAAAGCGGGCCAGTTTCATGCGAGCGGTCCTTCGTGGTTATGCGCCAATCTATCAGCGAGATAGGGTCAAACTAGCGAGAACCCAAGTGATAGGCGATAACAAGCCGGTGTTTGAGCGGAAAGTGGGGCGTCGCCCCCCGCCGCAGTAGGGGAGGGGGGGCAGAGAGGGGTCGGGACCCGGATTACGCCTGTTCGGGGACCAGAATTTCGCGTTTGCCGACGTGGTTTGCCGGAGAAACGAGGCCTTCTTCCTCCATCTGCTCCACAAGGCGGGCGGCCTTGTTATAGCCGATGCCGAGCTTGCGCTGGATATAAGAGGTCGAGCATTTGCGGTCCTTGATGACGATCGCGACGGCCTCGTCATATTGGGCGTCTTCGCCAGTGGTGTTGCCACCGGTTGCGAGGCCAAGCACCGCGTCGATGTTGTCGGCCTTTTCGTCATCCGGCCCTTGCACCACGCCCGAGAGGTATTCGGGCGGGCCGAAGGCCTTGAGGTGGGTGACGATTTCTTCGACCTCTTCATCGGAGACAAACGGCCCGTGGCAACGGGTGATTTTCGCACCGCCCGCCATATAGAGCATGTCGCCCATGCCGAGCAGCTGTTCGGCACCCATTTCACCAAGGATGGTGCGGCTGTCGATTTTCGAGGTCACCTGGAAGGAAATCCGGGTGGGGAAGTTGGCTTTGATCGTGCCGGTGATGACATCGACCGAGGGACGCTGGGTTGCCATGATGAGGTGGATACCGGAGGCCCGTGCCATTTGCGCGAGGCGCTGGATGCAGGCTTCGATTTCCTTGCCCGCGACCATCATCAGGTCGGCCATCTCGTCGACGATAACGACGATATAGGGCATTTTCTCGGGTGTGATTTCTTCGGATTCGAAGATCGGTTCGCCGGTGTCATCGTCAAAGCCGGTTTGCACGGTGCGCTCGAATGTTTCGCCTTTGGCCAGCGCATCGGCGACGCGGGAATTGTAGCCATCAATGTTACGCACGCCCATTTTGGACATCTTGCGATAGCGTTCTTCCATCTCGCCCACGGTCCATTTCAGGGCCACAACCGCCTTTTTAGGGTCTGTTACGACCGGTGAGAGCAGGTGCGGGATACCGTCATAGACCGAGAGTTCGAGCATCTTGGGGTCGATCATGATCAGGCGGCAATCCTCGGGCGTGAGCTTGTAAAGGAGCGACAGGATCATGGTGTTGATGGCCACGGATTTACCCGAGCCGGTGGTGCCCGCGATCAAAAGGTGCGGCATCTTGGCGAGGTTGGCCACGACAGGGTCGCCGCCGATGTCCTTGCCCAAGGCGAGGGGCAGCTTGTGATTGCCATCGCCGTAGTCGCGGGACGAGAGGATTTCGCGGAAGGACACCATCTCGCGGTTGTCGTTGGGCAGTTCGATGCCGATCACCGAGCGGCCCGGCACGGTGGAGACCCGCGCAGAGAGCGCCGCCATGGAGCGGGCGATGTCATCGGCAAGGCCAATCACGCGCGAGGCTTTGAGGCCCGGAGCGGGTTCGAGTTCGTACATGGTGACGACGGGGCCGGGACGGACGCTGACGATTTCGCCTTTGACGCCGTAGTCATCGAGCACGGTTTCAAGCATGCGCGCGTTTTCTTCGAGCGCCTCGTCCGAGAGGTGGTGGCGTTCGATGGTCACCGGGTTGGCGAGGAGCGACAGCGGCGGAAGCTCATAGGCCGGGCGGGTGTCATCGAATTTCAGCGTCGGCTGGGCTTCGGCCTTGGCGCGGGTCGAGGGCTGGATCGGTTTGCGAATGGGTTGCTGAACGACCTTTTTCGGCTCGGCCACGGGGATGTGGGGCTGGGCCTGCTGCGGGGCGGGTTCCGGTGCGGTTTCGACCAGCGGCAGGGGGATTCGATCAGCGCGGGATCGGGTTCGGGCGCATAGGTTTGCGGCTCGGCGTAGTAGGATTGGGCCTGCGGATTGAGGCTGAGCGCTGGGCTGGGCGCCGCGGCCTGCGCTGCGGTGAGAGGCGGCTCTGGTGGGAGCTGCGTCGTTGTCGGGGCGGCGTTGAGCACGAGCGGATCGGGGCCACGACCGCGCCCTTTGGTCAGGGGGGCGACGGATTCGATCTGAACGGCAGGGTTTTGGCGGACGCGGGATTTGATGACGTCAGCGATGCGCGCCTTGATGTGGTCGTTGCTGGGCGCTTGGGGTTCGGTGCCATAGTGCATGGCGGGTTCGACAAGCTCGGGCTCAGGCTCGACCATAGGGGCGGGATCAGGACGGCGGATCAGGTTGGTTGCGCGCGACAGGAGCCCTTGCTTTTCGGGTTCCTGGTGCAGCTGATCGAGCGGTGCTGTGTCATGGGGCATCGAGTCATACGGCATGGAATCGGGCGCGTGGAAGGGCCGTTCCTCGTCATAGAGCCGATCGGCGGGCGGGTTTGCGGTCTGTGCGGCGGCAGTTTGGGCGTCCTGCATGGCGGCCCATTCGGCGGCCTCGGCGCGGGCTTCGGCGCGACGCTCGCGCCGTTCGGCGGTTTTGGTTTGCAAGGTCTGCGCGGTCGAGACCGCGCCACGCGCGGTGCGGCCCAGAAGCGTCATCAGCGAGGCATAGAGCAGGATCAGACCGATCAACAGGAAGCGACCGATCTGGGTGATCTCAACCTTGGTAAAGCCAAGCACAAAGCGCCGAGGGCGATCATTGCCACGCCAAGCAGCAGCGACAGGATTTTGAGCCCGGTTGTTGCGCTAATCGGGAGGATATTGAGCAGGCTGCCGAGCGCGGTTTTGCCAAACAGGCCACCGAGGCCGAAGGAGTGGGTCCATTCCGGGCCGGGAACCAGCGTGGCGGCATAGATCGACAAAAGCGCGACCCAGATCGGCGCAAAGATCAGCCGCGACACGGCGCGTTCATTGCCGCGATGCAAAGCAAAGCGCAGGCCCCATGCCAGAAGCACAATGGCGACGCCCCAGCTTCCCCAGCCGACGATCATGAACATGGGTGCCGCCAGCGACGCGCCGAAGCGGCCAAGCCAGTTTTGCACGGGTGCATCGGTGGCAGACATCCACCACGGATCGGACGGAGCATAGGACCAGATCATCGCCACCGCGGCGAGGCCGGTCAGCATAAGCGCAATGCCGATCAGCTCTTTGCCACGTTTTTCGATGGCCTCTGCCATGTTGCTGTCGAGAAGCGGATCGCGGCCGCGTGCCTGATATGCCATGGTTTCCCTCGTCCTCAGCTGTAGATGCAGTCACGGAGCCGCGTGAGCCCCTGCTGCATTTCTTGTTTAGGGGCGACCATGGCCGCCCTGATATATCCCTGCCCGGGGTTATGTCCGTTCACCTCGCGGGCGAGGTATGCGCCGGGGAGCACCCGCACGCCGGTTTCCTGCCACGCCTTGAGCGCGGCTGTTTCGCCATCGTCGACCGGAAGCCAGAGGAAAAACCCGGCTTCGGGGCCTTGATAGCCCTGCACGCCAGCGAAAATCGCATCGGCGGCGGTGTATTTTTCCTGATAGAGGCGGCGGTTTTCATCGACATGCACCTCGTCCTGCCAAACCGCCGTGGCGGCGGCCTGAAGCGGGAGGGGCACCGGTGCGCCGGAGTAGGTGCGCAGTTGTTTCATCTGCGCGATGCTTTTGGCACCACCGGCGACAAAACCGGAGCGCAGGCCCGGCAGGTTGGACCGTTTGGAGAGCGAATGGAACACCACGACGCGGTCGGGGTCGGCCCCCATTTCGGCGGCAACCTCGAGCGCGCCGGGAGGGGCATCATTGCGCCAAATCTCGGAGTAGCATTCATCTGCGAAAATCTGGAAATCGAATTGTTCGGCCAAGTCGATCAGCTCGCGCAGGTAATCGCGGCTGGCCACGGCCCCTTGGGGGTTGGAAGGCGAACAGATATAGGCGGCGGCGACCCGGTTGAGCATATCGGTCGGCAGGCCGGAGTAGTCGGGCAGATAGCCGGTCGAGCGGGTTGCCGGGACCAGCACGGGCCGTGCGTTCACCGAAATCGCGGCAACCATGTAGACCTGATAAAACGGGTTCGGGAGCAGAACGAGCGGTTGCTCGCCGCGCTTTTTTTCGGGCACCAGCGCCGTGCAGGCATTGTAGAGCCCTTCGCGCGTGCCATTGAGCGACATGATTTGCGACGCCGCATCCAGCGTGACGCCAAAGCGGGTTTTGACCCAGCCCGCCACCGCCGAGAGCAGCTCTGGCGTGCCGTCGCTTGGCGGGTATCTTCCGAAGTCGGCGGCATTTTCCGTAATGATGTCAGTGACCCAATCGGGAAACCCGTGTCTGGGTTCGCCAATAGTCATATGCACCACATCCCCACCGGGTTGGTGGTGATCCAACAGCGCGCGCAGGCGCGGGAATGCGTATGCCGGTAGGTTCGAGAACCGCTCGGGGAACATGCTGATACTGCCTCTAGGTCGGGGTCATTCGCGCCCCGTTTGATGTAAAATTACTCAAACTTATCCGGCGCGTCCACAAAAAGAGGCGGGATTCCGTAGGGTTGTGGCAATTATGACAACGCCGCCTCGGCCCCGGCTGCGACCCGCAAAAGCGCCTCTTCGCCAAAGGGTTTTCCCATCAGGATAACGCCCGCAGACGGGTGGCCCGTGGGCAGGGTGATGGCCGAGAGGCCCAGCACATTGCCGATCCGCGTATTATGCAGCGCGAGCAGGTTTTCGGTGACGTAATAGTCGTGATCCGAGCCGAGCCGTTCGATATTGGGCGGCATGATCGGCGAGGCGGGGATGATGACGGCATCATAGCCCGCAACGCGGGCATTCCACGTGGCGCGGCATTGATCAAGCACCTGCCAGGCGTGGACATAATCGGGCGCGGCAAAGGTTTTCCCGGCGCGGAAGCGCTCGAGGATCTGCGCGAACATCTTCTCCGGAGCCGCTTCGATGGTTTCGCCCCATGTGCCATAGGCTTCGGCGGTGAAGGTGATGGCGGATTGTGCCAGCGCGGTTGTCACTTCTGGCGCGTCGAAGTTTTCAAGCGTGGCCCCGGCGGCGGCGAGTTTTTCCAGCGCGGAGGTGTAGCCGGCCATCGGTTCGGCGCGGGTGAGGTCAAGGGCGGCGGTTTGCAACACGCCGATTCGCAGGCCATGCGCGGAGGCGCCTCTAAGGTCGGCAGGCGCGCCGCCTTCGAGCGCGGCCAGCATCAACGCGGCGTCTTCGACAGTCCGGCAAAGCGGGCCGATGGTGTCAAAGCGCGCGCAGAGCGGCACAACCCCGGTCAGAGGCAAACGCGTCGAGGTGGTTTTAAGCCCGACAAGGTCGTTCCACGCCGATGGAATGCGCACCGATCCGCCGGTGTCCGAACCGATGCCGCAAGGCGCAAGCCCAAAGGCCACCGAGGCCGCCGCCCCAGAGGACGAGCCCCCCGACACCGCCGATTCGTCGTTCACGCAGGGCGGTGTCGCGGTGCTGGGATTATAGCCCAGCCCAGAGAATGCCAGCTCTGACATGTGGGTTTTGCCAAGGCAGACGGTGCCCGCCGCCGTTGCGTTTTTGAGCACAAGCGCGTCGCTGTCCGGTGTGCGCCCTTCGAGCAGGGCCGAGCCTGCTTCGGTGGCCACGCCGGCGCTGTCGAACAGGTCTTTCCAGCTTACCGGCACCCCGTCGAGCGGCCCGCGCCGGTGACCGGTTTTCGCGCGCTCTGCTGCGGCATGGGCTTCGGCCAAAGCGCGCTCTTCCGTCAGGCGGGCATAGATGCGGTCTTGCAGCGGATGCGCCTTGATCGCCTCAAGATAGGTTTGAGTCAGCGCCACGGGGTCGATTGCACCTGATGCGATTCCACGGCCCAGGTCACCCATGCTCATCCACAACCAGTCTTTCATTTATGCGCACTCCCGCAGCTTCATCTTGCTATAAATACTCATGCACCACGCTAGCGGCGAAGTGCAGCATGGACAATCCCGCGCGCGTGTCCATATGTGATGTCATGACCTATGACAGCGATATTCTGATCGTCGGCGGGGGCTTGAACGGCCCGGCGTTGGCGTTGGCCCTCGCGGGCAAGGGGTTCACCGTGAGCGTGGTGGACGCGGTTCCGGTGAAATTGCGCAAGAACGCCGGTTTTGACGGGCGGTCTTATGCTTTGGCGTTGGCGTCAAAGCGGTTGTTGGAGCGGATCGGCATTTGGGCGCGGGTGGCCGAAAAGAGCCAGCCGATGCATGAAATCAAGGCGTCCGACGGGCGCGCGGGGGCCGGAGCGGGGCCGTTTTTCCTGCATTTCGACAGTGCCGAGGTCGAAGACGGGCCGATGGGCTACATGCTGGAAGATCGCTTTTTGCGCCGCGCCTTCCTTGAGGCGATGGCCGAGGAAAAAGCGATTACGCAGATCGAGGGCCGGGTTGTGGCGCAGGACGCCGATGCCAGCGGCGTGACGCTTACGCTTGAAGGTGGCAAGACGTTGCGCGGGCGGTTGCTTGTCGGGTGTGACGGGCGTGCATCGGGCACCGCCGAGCGGGCCGGGATCAAGCGGTCGGGTTGGGATTACGGGCAAACGGCGTTGGTTTGCGCGATTGCGCATGACGCGCCGCACCACGGCATTGCGCATCAGTTTTTCATGGCGAACGGACCATTGGCGATTTTGCCGTTGCCGGGCAATGTCTCGTCCATCGTTTGGTCAGAGAGTCATGAGAACGCGGCGGCCATCGCGGCGCTATCGGATGCGGATTACATGGAGGTATTGCGTCCGCGGTTTGGCGACTTTCTTGGGCCGATCACGCTTAAGGGCAAGCGCTTCAGCTATCCTTTGAGCCTGACGATAGCGAATGATTTTGTGACTGAGCGGCTGGCGTTGATCGGAGATGCGGCGCATGGGATGCATCCGATCGCCGGGCAGGGATTGAACGCGGGTCTACGCGATGTCGGCGCGTTGGTGGATGTGTTGAGCCATGCCGCCCGGCGCGGTGAGGATTTTGCCAGCCTGTTGGTTTTGCAGCGCTATGAGGAATGGCGGCGGTTTGATACGCAGACGCTTGCGATGGCGACCGACCTGACCAACAAGTTGTTTTCAAACGATAACCCGCTTTTGCGCGCGGCGCGTGGGTTGGGGATGGGCGCGGTGAATGCCATGCCCGGATTGCGCCGGACATTCCTGCGCGAGGCGGCTGGGCTTACCGGAGAGTTGCCGGAGTTGATGCAAGCGTAAAGCCGCGCCCGGCGGGGCGCGCCGCCTTAGGTGTCGAGTTTGCGGGCTTCGTCGACCAGCATGACCGGAATACCGTCGCGGATCGGATAGGCAAGGCCGGCGGGTTTGCTGATCAGTTCTTGCGCTGCGGCGTCATATTCGAGGACCGCTTGGGTTTGCGGACAGATCAGGGCTTCGAGCATATGTGGGTCGAAGGCGGGTGTTGTGTCGCTCATTGCATTAAATCCTCTCCGTCGCCGCCGTGCAGGGCGTATTCGATCAGGGTTATAAGAGTTTCGCGCCGGGTGGACAGTGAGGGCGCTTCGAGCAGGGCTTGTTTATCTTCCGGTTCGAATTCGAGCAGGATCGACAGGGAATTGACGAGCAATTCGTCCTCGGCGTCTTTGAGGGTTTCCCAATCGGTGTTGAGCCCTTTGGCGGCAAAAAACCGTTCGAGCAGCGCCATGAAGGCAGAGCGGTCGAAGGCCGGATCATGATCGGTTCCGCCGCGATCACGTTCGAACCCTTCCCAGCTTACGCGGGCGCGGCGATAGGGCGGGAAGCCTTCGATCTCTTCGAGGATGCGAAACCGCGAGATGCCCGACAGGGTAATCATATAGCGGCCATCTTCGGTTTCGGAGAATTGGGTGACGCGCCCGGCGCAGCCGATGGTCATGAGGCCGGTTCTGCCCTCGCGGCCGGGCACTTCGTTGGGTTGGATCATGCCAATCAACCGCTCGGGCGTTTTGAGCGTATCTTCCATCATGGCGAGATAGCGCGGTTCAAACAGGTGCAGCGGCAGACGCGAACGCGGCAAGAGGAGCGCGCCGGTCAGGGGGAACACCGGGATGACCTCGGGCAGGTCCATTTGAATGGTCATGGCGTGATGATAGCGCGAAAAGCCGGTTTAGACCAAGATCATTGACGCAAGTTTGCGACGACCCGCCAGAGCGATGGGGTCTTGGGGTTGCAGCGCCTCGAAGATGGTCAGCAATTGCGCCTTGGCCGCGCCATCGTTCCAGTCGCGGTCACGGCGGAACAGGTCGAGCAATTGATTGACTGCGCCCTCTACATCGCCAGAGGCATGCAGCGCCTGAGCGAGGTCAAAGCGGGCCTGATGATTGTTTTCATCGGCGTCAACCGCGGCCTGAAGTTCGCCGACCGGGCCAGCATCTGCGGCCTGACGGGCGAGATCGAGCTGTGCGTGGGCGGCTTCGAGTTCGGGTTTGTCGGTGATTTCGGCAGGCGCGCCGTTGAGGATGGCTTCGGCCTGATCGAGGTCGTCCATGGCGATATGGGCGCGGGCGAGGCCGCCATAGGCGGCGGCGTTGTCGGGCTCTTCCTCGAGAATGGCGGCGAAGGTTTGCGCGGCATCGGAGGCCGCGCCTTCGGCAAGCATTTCCTCGGCGGCGGCGACGGCTTCGGCGAGGCCTTCGTCCTCACCGGCGAGGGCGGCGGTTTTCTCGACAAAGGCGGCGACTTCGGAGGGCGGCAGGGCGCCTTGAAGCCATCAACCGGCTGGCCTTCGAAAAAGGCATAGACGGTGGGGATGGATTGCACGCGCATCTGGCCTGCGATCATCTGGTTTTCATCGACGTTGACCTTGGCCATGCGGACCTTGCCGCCAGCCTTTTGCACCGCTTCTTCCAGCGCGGGGCCGAGGGTTTTGCAGGGGCCGCACCACGGCGCCCAGAAATCGACGATGACCGGCACGGTTTGGCTGGCCTCGATGACATCGGTCATAAAGGTCGCTTCGGTCGCGTCAAAGACCAGATCGGCGGCGGCAGGAGCGGGTTGGGACAGGTTCAGATCGACCATGGTGGGTTCCTCGGACGGGGTGCGAATGTTCAATGCTTGCCCGTTAGATGAGGCATCAGGGCCGCTGTTGCAAGGGGAGCGGGGCGCCTTGGGGGGTGCAGCGGCGGTTTGGGCGGCGTTCAGAGATCGAAGCTGGCAAAGACCGGGGCGTGGTCAGAGGGTTTTTCCCAGCCGCGCGCGTCACGCAGGACGCGAGAGGAGTGACCGGCGTTGGAAATGTCGGACGTGGCCCAGATGTGATCAAGGCGGCGGCCCTTGTCCGCAACATCCCAGTCGCGGGCGCGATAGGACCACCACGAATAAAGCTGACCTTCGGGGATGTCCTGTCTCGTGATGTCGACCCAATCACCGGCGTCTTGGGTCTGGGCGAGGTGTTCGACCTCGATCGGGGTATGAGAGACCACCTTGAGCAGTTTTTTGTGCGACCAGACGTCATCCTCGCGCGGGGCGATGTTGAGATCGCCGACGAGGATGGATTTCTTTGGCTTCTCGGCGTGGAACCAGTCGCGCATCTCGGTCAGGTAGTCGAGCTTTTGGCCGAACTTCTCGTTTTTGTCGCGGTCGGGGATGTCGCCGCCAGCGGGGACGTAGAAATTGTGGAGCACCACGCCGTTTTCGAGCCGTCCAGCGATGTGGCGGGCATGGCCGAGGGCGGCGAAATCCTGATCTCCTGCCTCGACAATCGGGGTGCGCGACAGGATCGCGACGCCGTTGTAGCCCTTTTGGCCGCGGGCAACCATGTAGGGGTAGCCAAGGGCCGCGAAAGCGTCGAGCGGGATCTTGTCGACCGGGCTTTTGCATTCCTGAAGGCAAAGCACATCCGGGGCCTCTTCGGTGAGAAGGCGCGAGACGATGGGTTCGCGCAGGCGGACCGAGTTGATGTTCCAAGTGGCGAGGGTGAAGGGCATGGTCTCTCCTGTCGGCGCGATTTGGCGCACGCTAAGGCCAGACGGAGAAATGTGCCAGAGCGGATCAGAGATTAAGTGGCCTGAGCGAGCCGGGGGCTCTCTCAGGCCTTACCGAGGGGAAGCTTTTAATCTGGAACGTACTGAAGCGACTGCAAAACATTGTTTCGTGTCGCGGCACCATTTACACTGTAAACTGTAAAACTACTCGGTGATCCTAAAAAAATATGAATGAGGTTCAAATCAAAACGGATTGTCATGAAGCGCGGGTGATTGCCACGAATGGGCATGTTTTTCTCCTTAAGGTTGAGGAGGTCAAGGCTGTCCTCCTCTCACGACGGTTTGCGGTCGCCATCTTTTTGTTCTGTACGACGATTGCGATTGTCGACCCTGTGCTGTTTTCGGGCGAGGTGTTTTTCCCATGGCGAGCGTTGTTCTGGAACGTCAGCGGCTGGGTTGTGGTTGGCATCTGGTACGGGTTGTTCAGAGCGTTTGCGAGGTTCGGCGGGCCAATTGGAAAGTCGATACCGCTTCCGTCGGCGTTGATGATCGTGGGCACGATTTTCGTGCAGCTGCATTTCAATTATTGGGTTGCCGGTTTGGTCATGGGTGATCCGGATCTATGGGTTGGATCGCTGTACTGGGATGTCATCCGGTATTCGGTGGTTGCGATTTTGTTCGAAACGGCGGTGGCGTCTTTGCTGTTGCCCTCGCTTCTCTATCGGGTGCGACGCTCGGCGAGGGGCGCGGGGGCGAAGAAAAACCGCAGGAAACAGGCACGTCACAGCCGGCAGAAGAGCCGTCGCCAGAGCCGCTTAGCGTCAATGTGAATGGGCGCAAACGGCCATTGGAGGATGTTCTCTATCTCAAATCCGCGGAGCATTATGTGGAGGTGGTGTTGCACGATGCGCGCGAGTTGGTGCGCACCAGCCTGAAGGATTTGATCGAGGAGTTTTCGCACGAACACGGGGTGCAGCCGCACCGGTCATATTGGGTGTCGCGGGATGCGATTGTGGGATTGAACCGGATCAAAGGGGCGCAGTTTTTGGTGCTGCGCAACGGTGAGGAAATTCCGGTGGCGCGGAGCAAGCGCGGTCATGTGTCGAACTGGGTTAAGAGCACTTTGCTGGATACGGCGTCTTGAAGCGGGCCCGACAAAAAAAGAGCCCGGGCAAGCCCGGGCCAAGTCCAACAGGGAGGTGCATGTGATAACCCGCACATGCAACGGGAACTTTTAACCGTATATGCACACACATGTTACATCTTTAATGTGGCGCAAATAAGTAGGGAATTCCATACATCCCATACGTGTGTGATTTTTACGCCATAAGCCTGTAGCCACCGGATTCTGTTACCAAAAGCCGGGCGTTCGAAGGGTCGGGTTCGATCTTTTGGCGCAGGCGATAGATGTGGGTTTCCAGCGTGTGGGTGGTGACACCGGCGTTATAGCCCCAGACCTCGTGCAGGAGGACATCGCGCGGGACGACGCCTTCGGAGGAGCGGTAGAGGAATTTCAGGATGTTGGTTTCTTTTTCCGTGAGGCGAATTTTCTTTTCGTCTTCGGTCAGCAGCATTTTGACAGCCGGTTTGAAGGTATACGGCCCAAGCGTGAAGACCGCGTCTTCGGATTGCTCATGCTGGCGCAATTGGGCGCGGATACGGGCGAGCAGGACGGGGAATTTGAACGGCTTGGTGACATAGTCGTTGGCGCCGGCATCAAGGCCGAGGATCGTGTCTGCGTCGCTGTCATGGCCGGTGAGCATAAGGATGGGGGATTTCACACCCTGTTTGCGCATCAGGCGGCACAGTTCGCGACCGTCAGTATCAGGCAGGCCAACGTCGAGGATAACGAGATCATAGATCGCTTCCTTGGCACGCAGCATGGCGTCGGCACCGTTGCCGGCTTCGAAGACGTCGAAGTCTTCGGTCATGACGAGCTGTTCGCTGAGCGCTTCGCGCAGGTCTTCGTCGTCATCGACAAGCAGTATCTTCTTGAGCTGTGCCATAGTGGTCGTTCCTCGCTTTGGTTGAGGAACAGATGAGGCGGCGGGGGTGTTTTCACAAGATATGCTGCAATTCTCTCACGGCCTCGTGTAAAGGGGGGTGGATATGTTTCAATATATGACACGAATGCGTATGTAGGCCCCATGAGTTTTGCACCGGATATTACAGAGACCCTTGCCCGTGCGCGGGCGGATTTGCGTATGGGCGTGCCCGTTGTGTTGCAGAATGCCGATGGCAAGGCGGTGTTGATGCTGGCGGCAGAGACGCTGGATGCGCAGCGGTTGGCCGATGTGCGCGCCTTGGGGGGCGCGCCGGTTCTGGCGATCACGGCGCGGCGGGCAGAGACGCTCAAGGCGCGGGCTTATGACGGGGATCTGGCGCGGATCGAGGTGCCGGGGGATGCGGGTCTGTCGTGGGTGTTGTCGGTTGCGGACCCGGCGGATGACCTGAAGGCGCCGATGAAGGGGCCGCTGCGGGCCGCGCGGGGCGGGGATGTGGCGATGCACCGCTTGGCGATCCGGCTGGCCAAGACGGCGCGGCTTTTGCCGGCGGCGATGATGCTTGAGATCAGCGAGCCGCTGCGATTTGCCGGGGAGCACAACCTGACCGTGGTCAGCGAGGCGCTGGCGGGGCCGATTTTGGCGGCCTCGGCAGAGTTGCATCCGGTGGTGGCGGCGCGGCTTCCTATTGCGGCGGCTGAGGCCGGGCGGCTGCATATCTATCGCCCGGAGGATGGTGGCGAAGAGCATTACGTGATCGAGATTGGTCGCCCGTCGCGCGATGCACCGGTTTTGGCGCGGCTGCATTCGGCGTGTTTCACCGGCGACGTTCTCGGCTCGCTTAAATGCGATTGCGGGCCGCAGTTGCGCGGCGCTTTGGCGCAGATGGGCCAAGAGGGCGCGGGGGTTCTGCTTTATCTCAACCAAGAGGGGCGCGGGATTGGTTTGGCCAACAAGATGCGGGCCTATTCGTTGCAGGATCAGGGGTTTGATACGGTCGAGGCCAACCACCGGCTGGGTTTCGAGGATGACGAGCGGGATTTCCGTATCGGCGCGCAGATCCTGAAGTCGATGGGCTTTGATTCGGTGCGATTGCTGACCAACAACCCGCGCAAGATTGCGATGATGGAGGCGCATGGCGTTGATGTTGTCGAGCGGGTGCCGCTTAAGGTGGGTGAGACGGAGTTTAACCGCGCCTACCTAGCCACTAAGGCAGAGAAATCGGGACATTTGTTTTGACGGGTAAGGTGGGGTTGCCCCCACATTACGGGGTGTCAAATTTGGTTTTGACACGGCGCGGCGTGCGCTTTGCCGGGCGCGTTATCTCCTGTGCGATCGGCAAGGGCGGCGTGCGGCGTGACAAGCGCGAGGGTGACGGGGCGACGCCGGTTGGGGTGCATCGGATCGTTGCGGTGCTTTACCGGCCCGACCGGGTGGCGCGGCCTTGTGCCTGGGCCAAGCCGATATTGCCGGGCGACTTGTGGTCGGATGCGAGCGGCGAGGCGCGCTATAACCAATTGGTGCGCGCGCCCTATGGGCATAGTCATGAGGCGATGCGGCGGGCCGATCCGCTCTATGACATTGTGTTGGTCACGGATTGGAACTGGCCCGTGGCAGAGGCCGGGAAAGGCTCGGCGATATTCCTGCATCAGTGGCGCAGGAAGGGGTATCCGACGGAAGGCTGCGTGGCAATCTCGCGGAGTGATCTGTGCTGGATCACCGCACGATTGACGCCAGAAGCGCGGTTGATTGTGCCGGATGGGATGGTTTGAGGTGAGGCGGCGCTGAGCCTGCCCACTGCCGTTAGCCTTGAGGCGGCACGCGCTCCCCAAAGATGGCGGAGCCGACGCGGATATGGGTGGCCCCAAGCGCGATGGCGCGTTCGAAATCGCCGCTCATCCCCATCGACAGGCCGGAGAGGCCGTTGCGCGCCGCGATCTTGGCGAGCAGGGCGAAATGCAGGCTTGGTTCTTCATCGGCTGGGGGATGCACATCAGGCCCTCAACCGGCAGGTCCATGGCAATGCATTCGGCGATGAACGCATCGGCCTCGGCGGGCAGGATGCCAGCTTTTTGCGGTTCCTCACCAGTGTTCACCTGAATGAAGAGAGCGGGGCAGTTGCCTTCTTCCTGAGCGACGCGGGCAATGGTTTTGGCGAGTTTCGGGCGGTCGAGCGAGTGAATCGCGCTGAATAGCTCAAAAGCCTGCCGGGTTTTGTTGGTTTGCAGCGGGCCGATCAGGTGGACCTGTGTATCGGGGAAGGTTTCGCGGAACGCAGGCCATTTTCCGGCGGCTTCTTGCACGCGGTTTTCACCAAAGAGGCGGTGGCCTTGGTCCAGCACGGCGCGGGTGCGTTCATTGGGTTGAACCTTGGACACGGCGATGAGGTTTACCGAGCCGGCTGTGCGGTTGGCGTCGGCTTCTGCCTTGGCGATGCGGGTGCGAATTTCGGTCAGTGACATGCTTGGCCCATTGGTGGTGGTTGGAGTGATGGTCGGGCAGAGAGAACATCATCACGCGGCAAAAGAAAAGGGCAGGTCCGAAGACCTGCCCTTCCCTATTAGGTCGTTCAGCTTCGATTAGAAGTTGAAGCGGATACCCAGGTCGTAGGAGGTAACGCCACCGGTACCGGTGGTGTCGTCACGCTCTACACCAGCTTCGAGCGATGCGCCGCCACCGAGGCTGTGCGAAACGCCCAGACCGTAGGTTTCGCCGCCAGCTGCGCCATCTTCCGAAGTGATGAATACGTCAACGCGGGTTGCTGCGCCAACTTCAACGTTTGCGGAGATGCCGAATTTGCCGATGCCGTCGTTGTCAGCATATGCAAGGCCGATGTTTGCCGGGCCGATTTTGCCGCCAACGGTCAGAACAACTTTGTCCTGAGCTGCAACGTTTGCATCTTGGTAACCCAGAGCAACGGTCCAGTCGTTGAATTTGTACGACAGAACAAGAGCTGTACGCTCAGTTGCGCCAGTACCGGAGTGCGACAGGTGACCACCGAAGTCGCCAACCGAGTATTTCACTTCAACGCCGTTACGTGCAGCTGCGCCGGCACCGCCGGACGAGTATGCATCCCAGCCCCAGTAACCTTTACCTTGGGTGTTGGTTACGAGGTTCGAGAACGTGTGACCCGAGAGGCCAACGCCAGCCGACTGAGTCGACATGTACAGGCCGGGCATCCATTCGATGGCGCCCTGGATGTTACCTACACCCAGCTCAAAACCGCCAGCTTTTGCGTAGAAGCGAGCTGCGTTGAAGGTGTTGATGGTGCCTGCACCGTTGAACGATGTCGCTTGGTAACGCAGACGCGCACCGAACTCGAGACCGTTGTCGGCTTCGGTCGACATATCGATTTGGAGGCGAATACGCGAGTAAATGCCCGATGTTGTGCCATTGTCCATGGCACCGAAACGGCCGTAGCCGCTGAACGACACGTCAGCTGCGGCGACACTTGCAGTGGCGACGAGAGCGGTCGTTGCGAAGAGAATCTTTTTCATTTGTTTTCCCTCGGTTTTCCAGTCATGCGCCCAAACGGGGAATCCGATTTGGGTATAGGCAACTCTCTCGCTCCAAACGGGGGGTCAATGCAAGTGTCGGGCAAAGGCGTTTTCCATTGGGGGCGAAATTGGTGCAGCAAAGTCACAGTTTCGGTGGGCCCCTGAGGAAACACGCGGAAACTGGCCGAAAACGGGGCGATGTCAACGCCTGTGAGCGCGACTCTATAAGGAGAGGGCGCAGAGGCGGTGGTGGCGCGATAAATCCTTGCCCCTGCGGCGGGGCTTGGGTAGGAGGGTATTCAGACGGGCAGGATCGGGGCAATAAAACCATGCAAACCTTGAACGCTTTCAAACTTCTGGCAGCTGCGCTGGTTGCATTTTCGCTGGCATCTTGCGGTGGCGGCGGTGCTGGATCGCTTGGCAATGTCGGGTTTGGCGGCGCGCGTGATGCGGTGAATACGCAGGACGACGTCGGTGAGCCAATCATCGAGGGGCGTCAGGGGATGAGCCAAGTTGGCCAGACCTCGATCTTTGATCTGTTCAAGCGCAAGGATACCGGCACCACGGTTAAGGTGAACCGTTACCTTTGGAATGCCTCTCTTGATGTGCTGAACTTCTTGCCAGTGCAGAGCATTGATCCGTTCACGGGTGTGATTGTCATGGGCTATGGTCGCCCGCCGGGTGGCGGACGTGCGTATCGCGCGACAGTTTACATCAAGGATCCGGCTTTGGATGCGCGATCGCTCAACGTGGCGATTGCGACGCGGGGTGGTCCGGTGGCTGCGGGGACGCAGCGGGCCGTTGAGGATGCGATTCTGAACCGGGCGCGTCAGTTGCGGATCAACGACAAGAAATTCTGATGTCGGGTGGTGGGCAGTATGCCCACCCTACGCGTTGCGCCCTAAATGCAGGGTGAGTCCATTGTGCTGGGCTCCATTGCCGCGAGATCATGCACCCATTTGAGTTGCGCCGGAAGGCAGATGCGTTTGAGGTCGTAGTTGGCGACCACATGTTCGCGGGCGGCCTTGCCCAGACGGGCGCGTTCGTCGGGGTCATCGAGCAGGGCGCAGGTTTCGTCGACCAGCGCATCGCCATCAAAGAAATCAACCAGACGCCCGGTTTCGCCGTGGGTGACCAGCTCGCGCACCGGATCGGTGCTGGAGGCGACGATAGCGCCTTGAACGCTCATGGTTTCAAACAGCGACCAAGAGAGCACGAACGGGTAGGTCAGATAGAGGTGCACGCGGCTGACCTGTAGAAGCGACACGAATTGGTCATAGGGGATGCGGCCGAGGTAGTGCACGCGCGCCCAGTCGGCATCGGGGATCGAACCGCGGACCTCGTCGATGAAGATTTGCTTCCACGTTTTGCCTTGGGGCGGGCGGGCGCCATAGCTGACCTCATCCCCGCCGACGATCAGCACGCGGGCGTTGGGCCGTTCGCGCAGGAGCCGGGGCAGGGCGCGCATAAAGATGTGATAGCCGCGATAGGGTTCGAGGTTGCGATTGACGAAGGTGATGATCTCGTCGTCGCGCGTCAGGGTCGGGCCGTCTTTGAGAGAGAGCGAGGCCGCAGGGTTGGGCACCAGCATGTCGGTGTCGATCCCGTCGAAG
The DNA here is from genome assembly GCA_025916135.1 of Rhodobacteraceae bacterium D3-12. Classification (NCBI taxonomy): domain Bacteria; kingdom Pseudomonadati; phylum Pseudomonadota; class Alphaproteobacteria; order Rhodobacterales; family Roseobacteraceae; genus Phycobium; species Phycobium rhodophyticola. Next base: position 4,421,741 of record CP104793.1, read on the forward strand.
GCGACGGTGATGCGGTCACGGAAGCTGTTGGGGAAGGTGTCGGCCTGAAACTTGGTTGGGCTGAGACCGGCGTCGCCCATGGCGAAGCTGAGGTGGTTGTTGAGGTTCTTCATCCGCAGGCGCAGCGGTTCTGTCGCGCTGATCTCGGGTTGGAATTCGGGGTCGAAGCCGGTGTGGGGATAAGCCGCCTGATGATAAAGCTCGCAATAGAGGCCGATGCGGGCATCGGGCCAAACATCTTTGAGAAACAGCGATTCGCCCCAGCCGGGGTGGGCAACGATGACATCGGGGGTGAAGCCTGCCTTGGCCAGTTTGGTGGCGGCGTTGAAGCAGGCCTCGGCGCGGGTGACTTTGGTGTCGAGGTCAACCACCCAAGGGTGCAGCGCCTGTCCGCTCTGGCGGGTGATCTTGTAGGGCAGCATTTGCACGCCCTTCCATTTGGCCGGTTTGTCGACGCGCAGGGTGAGGGTGATGACCTGATGCCCCTGAGCGACGAGGGCGGGCGCGAGATGTTTGAACTGGCCCGGGAAATTCTGGTGGATAAAGAGGATTTTCATGAAATGTGTGTGCCCGATAATGATGCTGTTATGGGTGGTGGTCATGGTGCAGGCGACTGCTTTGCCGTCCGTTATAGCGTGAATAAACGGCTTGCACAGTGGGGGCGGGGTGCAAACGCTCTGGACCATCAGCCTTATGCGCCCTATCACCCGATGCGACAGATCATTGAAGACCGATACAGGACAAGGGCCCGCACCGATGAGCCGCTATACCCCCGCAGAAATCGAACGCAAATGGCAGGAGGCCTGGGATAAGGCCGGGATTTTCCGCGCCACGAGGTCAGACGACAAGCCGAAGTATTATGTGCTGGAGATGTTTCCCTATCCATCCGGGCGCATCCACATCGGGCATGTGCGCAACTACACGATGGGCGACGTGATCGCGCGGTACAAGATTTCGACTGGGCATAACGTGCTGCACCCGATGGGGTTTGACGCATTCGGGATGCCAGCCGAGAACGCGGCGATGGCGATTGGGGGCCACCCGAAAGAGTGGACCTATTCCAACATCGACACGATGGTCGAACAGATGAAGCCTTTGGGCTTTGGTCTTGATTGGGAGCGGATGTTTGCGACCTGTGATCCGGAGTATTACGGGCAGCAGCAGGCGCTGTTCCTTGATTTCATGGAAAAGGGTCTGGTCTATCGCAAGAACGCGGTTGTGAACTGGGACCCGGTGGACATGACCGTTCTGGCCAACGAGCAGGTGATCGACGGCAAGGGCTGGCGGTCGGGGGCCGAGGTTGAGCGGCGCGAGTTGACCCAGTGGTTTGGCAAGATCAGCGATTTCAGCGAGGAGTTGCTTGAGGCGCTGGACGGACTTGAGAACTGGCCCGCCAAGGTGCGGCTGATGCAGGAGAACTGGATCGGGAAATCGCGCGGTTTGCAGTTTGCGTTCGAGCGGACCGATGGCGGCGAGATCGAGGTTTACACCACGCGGCCCGATACGTTGATGGGCGCGTCATTCGTCGGGATTTCGCCGGATCATCCGCTGGCCAAGGAAGTCGAGGCGCGCGACCCGGAAGCGGCGAAGGCAATTGCCGCGATGCGCAAGGGCGGCACCACGGAAGAGGCGATCGAGAAGGCCGAGAAGCTGGGCTTCGACACCGGGTTGAAGGTGAAGCATCCGCTGGACCCGAATTGGGAATTGCCGGTGTGGATCGCGAATTTCATTCTGATGGATTATGGCACCGGCGCGATTTTCGCCTGTCCGGCGCATGACCAGCGCGACTTGGATTTCTGCCGCAAGTATGACCTGCCGGTGATCGACACGTTCTTTGCGCTGAACGATCCGAAGCCGGTTGAACGCGAGGCCTTTGTGCCGCCGAAAACCGACAAGGTGAAATGGGTGAACCATTTTGCCGGTTTGGACGAGGCAACGGGCGACGAGGCCGTCAATGCGACGATTGATTTCGTCGAGAAGGCGGGCTGGGGCACCGGCGTAACCAAGTATCGCCTGCGCGATTGGGGTTTGAGCCGTCAGCGCTATTGGGGCTGTCCGATTCCGGTGGTGCATTGCGACGCCTGTGGCGTGGTGCCCGAGAAGAAAGAGAACCTGCCGATTGTGCTGCCGGATGATGTCAGCTTTGACGTGCCGGGCAATCCGCTGGACCGGCACCCGACGTGGCGCAACTGCAAGTGTCCGTCCTGTGGCGCGGATGCGCTGCGTGAGACCGACACGATGGACACGTTTGTCGATTCAAGCTGGTATTTCGCGCGGTTCACGGCACCGCGGGCCAAGACGCCAACCGATCCGGACGAGGCCGGATACTGGATGAATGTGGACCAGTATATCGGCGGGATCGAGCACGCGATTTTGCACCTGCTGTATTCGCGGTTCTTTGCGCGGGCGATGCACATTTGCGGACATCTGCCGGAAAGCGCGATTGAGCCGTTTGATGCGCTGTTCACCCAAGGGATGGTGACGCATGCGATCTTCCAGACCAAGGGCGCGGATGGGCGGCCTGTTTACCACTATCCCGAAGAGGTCGAGCTGCGCGATGGTGGTGGCTTCCTCAAAGACGGAACAGCGGTGGAGATTATTCCATCGGCCAAGATGTCGAAATCGAAGAACAACGTGGTTGATCCGGTCAATATCATCAGCGAATTCGGGGCCGATACGGCGCGGTGGTTTGTGCTGTCTGATTCCCCGCCCGAGCGGGATGTGGAGTGGACAGCAGCGGGCGCGGAAGCGTCGGCAAAGCACCTTGCGCGGGTTTACCGCTTGGCGGCAGAGCTGGACAAGGCCGAGGCGGGCGAGGCAGGGGCCGATGAGGCGCTGGCCAAGGAGATGCACAAGACCATTCATGATGTGACCATGGGGGTTGAGAGCTTTGGCTTTAACGCGGCGATTGCCAAGCTTTATGCCTTTACCAACACGATTGCCAAATCCAAGGCCGGCGCAGATGCCAAGCGCGAGGCGATCAAGGTTCTGGCGCAGTTGATGAGCCCGATGACGCCGCATCTGGCGGAAGAGGTCTGGTCGATGCTGGGCGGTGAGGGGCTGATTGCTGCCGCGCCTTGGCCCAAGGCGGATGAGGCGATGTTGGTGGATGACACCGTGACGCTGCCCATTCAGGTCAACGGCAAGCGCCGTGCGGAAATCAGCGTGCCCAAAGATATGGACAAGGCCGAGGTTGAAAAGATCGCGCTGGCGACGGATGCTGTGCAAAAGGCGCTGGATGGCAACGCGCCGAAGAAGGTGATCGTTGTGCCGGGGCGGATTGTGAATGTTGTTGTCTGATAGACGGGCTTTTCTGCGAGGGATGCTGGCGCTGCCTATGGCGGTTGCTTTGGTCGGTTGCGGGTTTAGCCCGGCCTATGCGCCGGGGGCGGCGGCGACCAAGCTGTTGGGGTCGATTTCCGTTGATGAGCCGGTGGACCGGGACAGTTACCTTTTAGTGCAACAGTTGGAGCATCGGCTTGGGCGGTCCGCTGTGCCGCGCTATGGTCTTTCGCTTGCTCTTGAGGTCAAGGACGAGCGGATGGCGGTGGATGCGACCAGCATCACCACGCGGTTCAACGTGATCGGCAAGGCGACGTTTGCGTTGCGCGATCTGGCGGATGGCAAGGTTTTGCAGACCGGCACCGTTGATAGTTTTACCGGATATTCCGCCACCGGCACGACCGTGGCAACACGGGCGACGGAGCGTGATGCGCGCGAGCGGCTGATGACCATTCTGGCGGATCAGATCACCACGCGGTTGATCGCGCGGGCCGGGGATTTGCCGGAATGAAGCTTTCTGGGCGCGAGGCGGTTGGATATTTTGCCAAGCCGGATCCCAAGCGCACCGGATTGTTGATCTATGGTGGCGACGCGATGCGCGTGGCGATTCGCCGACAGGATGTGATTGCCGCGTTGATCGGCCCTAAGGGCGACGAGGAGATGCGGCTAGCCCGGATTGCGGGCGGTGATCTGCGCAAGGACCCGGCGGCGTTGTTGGATGCGATCAAGGCGCAGAGCTTTTTCCCCGGACCGAGGGTGGCGTTTGTCGAGGGCGCGAATGACAGTGCCGCGCCGGCGATTATTGCCGCGCTTGCGGAGTGGGCCGAGGGCGATGCGCAGGTGATCGTCACGGCAGGTGCGCTGAAGGCGTCATCGAAGCTGCGCAAGGCGTTTGAGGGGCATAGCAACGCCTATGCCGTGGGGATTTACGATGACCCACCCAGCCGGGCCGAGATCGAAGCGGAGCTTGGCAAGGCCGGGGTTGGCGCGGTGTCCAACGAGGCGATGACCGCGCTGAGCAATTTGAGCCGTGAGTTGGGGCCGGGGGATCTACGGCAGGTTATCGAGAAGCTGGGGCTTTATAAGCTGGGCGATGATACGCCGGTTATCCCCGCGGATGTGAGTGCTGTTGCGCCTAGTTCAACCGAGGCGGATCTGGATGATGTGTTGAACATCGTTGCCGAGGGGCGGCAGGGCGAGATCGGCCCGGTGATGCGCAAGCTGGAAGCGCAGGGGGTGAACGCCGTGACCCTGTGCATCGGGGCGATGCGGCATTTCAAGACGCTTTATGCGGTGGCGAGTGACCCCGGTGGGGCAGCGCAGGGTATCGGGCGTCTACGTCCGCCAATTTTCGGGCAGCGCCGGGACCGGGTGTTGAAACAGGCGCAGGGCTGGGGGGCTTACAAGCTTGAGACCGCGTTGTCGTTGCTTTTGGATGTGGATTTGCAACTGCGCAGCGCCGGACAGAAGGCGCCAGCGATGGCCGTGGTTGAGCGGAGCCTGATCCGGCTGGCGATGCTGGGGCAGAGGCGGTGAGATAACGGGCGACAGGCGCGGGAAAGCGGGCTGTTGCCGGGGCAGATATAACAAGCGGGGTCGATCGCATGACATGGCGATCGGCACGCGATCCGAACAGGGAGAGAGCGGATGTATGAAGTGATTGGCAAGACGCCGAGCCGAGCGACGCGGGTGATTTGGATGCTGGAAGAGATCGGCGCGCCATATACCCACACCAAGGAGAAGGCGCATTCCGATTTGGTAACGTCGCTTAACCCAAGCGGGAAGATTCCGTTGTTGCGGGATGGTGATGACGTGATCAGCGATTCGACCGCGATCATGAGCTATCTTGGCGACAAGCACGGCAAGCTGACCTATGCCGCCGGAACCGTGAAGCGCGGGCAGCAGGACGCCATGACGCAACGCATTCTGGACGAGGTGGATTCGATCCTGTGGATGGCGATGCGCCATGCCGCGACCCTTCCTGAAGAGCATCGCGCGCCGGATGTGCAGCCGTCTTTGCGGTGGGAATTTGCCAAGAACATCAAAGTTTTGGCCGGGCAGTTCGAGGGGCCGTTTTTGATGGGCGACGAGGTGACGATCCCCGATCTTATCCTGACCAATTGTTTGAATTGGGGGCATGGCACCGGGTTCCCTGTCGAGCATGAGAACCTGTTGGCCTATGGCAAGGCGATGCGCGAGCGGGACGCGTATAAGCGGGTTATGGCAGCAGTCTGAGAGGCGAGAAATGGCCGTGCAATATTACGTTGTCGGGTCCGGCTCGATCGGGCGAAGGCATCATGGCAACCTGCAGGCGCTGGGGGCTGAGGCGCATTTGCTGGGCTGGCGCGGGCTGGATTTAGCCACGTTAGAGGCGTTGATCGGCGGGGCAGAAAGCGCGGCGGTGGTGATTGCCACAGCAACGCAGGTCCGGCTTGAGTTGATCGAGATATGCGGCCGCTTGGGTGTGCCATTCTTCGTGGAAAAGCCGCTGGCGTTTCGGATGGGCGAGTTGGAGCAGATTTACCGTGCTGCCGCGCCGGTGGCAGAGCGGTCGATGGTGGGCTTCATGATGCGCTATCACCCGGCGTTGCGGGCCTTGGTGCAAGAGCCGGTGGGCGGGGCCTATGGCTTTGCCCTTGAGATCGGGCATGATGTGCGCCAGTGGCGGCAGAATTGGTCGTTTGGCGAGAGTTACGCCGCCAAGAGCGAAGGCGGTGGCGTGCTTTTGGACCTGTGTCACGAGGTGGACATGGCGCATTGTCTGTTCCCCGAGGCCCGCGTGCAGGCAGTGGAGAGCATTGGCCATGCCGATTTTCCCGGCGTAGATTTTGCCACGCGCGTGACATTGGCACAGGGTGGCGGGCCGGTGGGCAGCGTGGCGATGGATTACCTTTCGCCAAAGAGCCTGCGCCGGATGTCGATCAGGGGCGCGATGCGGTGCTGGACCTTGATTGGCTGGAGCCGTCGTGGGTGCGGTCAGACGGAAGTGACGACAGCACGCGGCGCTGGGAGTTCGAGCGCAACGACATGTTTCTTGGGATCATGGGTGATTTCATGGCGCTGGTTGAAGGGCGCGCGGGGTCGGGCAACCCGTTGATGCCAAGATTTGACCGGGTTTACGACAGTTGCGCATTGATCGCGCAGGCGTGGGAGGCACGCCGGTTCAACGGAACGATAGAGGGAGGGTTCGCATGATTATCGGGCATATCGGGGTGCGCAAGGGCTCAAAAGGCGTACCGGGCAAGAATTTTCGCGACCTGTTGGGCAAGCCGCTGATTGATTGGTCGCTTGAGCAGTTGTTGGCGCATAAACGCGTGGATGCTGTGGTGGTGAGCACCGATGACGAGCGGATTTACGAGCACGCGGTCGCCAAGGGCTGTCTTGAGATGGGGCTGAGGCCCGATCATCTGGCCACGGACGGCGCGGGCAAGTGGGGTGTGTGGCAACATGCGCTTGAAGAGGCCGAAAAGTTGGCCGGGAAGGCGGAGGCGTTTCTGGACCTTGATTGCACATCGCCGCTGCGCGATCCGAGCGATATTGACGGGGCGTTAGACGCGTTTTTCACCGAACGCCCCGATATGATCATGTCCTGCACCGAGGCGCGCAAGAACCCCTATTTCAATTTGGTTGAACCGGATGAAAGCGGCGCATTGCATGTGTCAAAACCGCTGCCCGGTGGCGTGGTTGCACGCCAGCAAGCGCCGACCGTGTGGGAGCATGCGGCGTCAACCTATGTGGTTGATCCCGATTACCTTCGCCGTGCCGGAAGCCTGTTTGAGGGGCGGGTGTTGCCGTATCTTATGCCGCCGGAGCGGTGTCTGGATATCGACAGCGAGCTGGATTTCAAAATTGTCGAATGCCTTATGAAGGAGCGAGAGCATGGCTGATCAACTCAACGGAAGAACGGTGTTTATCACCGGATCGGGCGGTGTTTTAGGCTCGACCTATGTGCGACGGATGCTGGAGCAAGGGGCGAAGGTGGTGTCGACCGATTTGCCGGGGCAGCGGGCCGATGCCTTGGTCGAAGCGCATGGGGAAAACCCGGATTTCGCATTCTACGAGATGGATGTGGGTGACGAGGCAGCCGTTGAGGGGATCTTCAAGCGGGTGATGGCGGACGGGTGGATGCCCAACGTCGTTTTGAACAACGCGGCGATCACGGGCGAGATGCTGATGGGGAAGGGCAAGGGGTTTCCCGATTTTGCCGACACCACGGTCGAGGATTTTGAAAAGACTCTGCACACCAACCTGACCGGCGCCTTCATGGTGGCGCGGCAGATGGACCGCGATATTGTGGGCAAATACCCTGCAACGCTGGTTAATGTGGCGTCGATGTATGCGTTGAATGGCGCGCATCATCCCATTTACGACGGCATGCCGTTCAAGAATTTCAGTGCTTATGGTGTAACGAAGGCAGGCATTCACGGGTTGACCGTGTGGCTGGCCGGGTATTGGGCCGGACGGCAGGCGACGGTGAACACGATCGCACCGGGGGCGGTGTTTAACGGCCATTCGGAAGAGTTTCAGCGCCGGGTCAGCGAGTTGATCATGGCCGGGCGCATGGCCAAGCCGGACGAGATTGCCGATGTGATGCTGTTTTTGGCCAGCGAGCAGTCGGGCTATATGACCGGGCAGCTGGTCAATGTGGATGGCGGGTTTTCGGCGTGGTGATGTAGGGGGTGCGTGCAAACACCCAGCCTATGACCAGCTATCGAGGGCTTTGAGGGTTTTATCGACGGCGCCTGTGTGGGCGGCGAGGAATGCGTCGATTTTGGCGCGGTCGGGTGTGTTGGGGGCCATCAGCGCCTGAGGCAGATTTTGGGCGCTGACCTGTTGCGCTAAGCCTGCGGCGATAGCCTCAACCGCGGGGTATTCGATTGTCCAGATTTCGGGGCCGACGAGGGTAGGTTTGCCGAGGGCCAGCGGTTCGATGATGTTGTGCGACCCCGCAGGGTTGAAACCGCCGCCCGTGACTGCGGTATCGCATAGGGCAAGGTAGAAATACATCTCGCCCAGGCTGTCACCGAAGAGAATGTCGATATCGGGCGCGCTGGTGAGGGTCAGATTTTTGTCGAGTATATCGCTTCGGCGCGCAGCGGAGAGGCCGGCGTCGGCGATCATTTGAGCGACGGTATCAAAGCGGGCCGGAGAGCGCGGGACATAGACGAAAAACGGTTTGTCGCGGCTTTGGGCGAGGGTGGTTTTGATTGCATCAATGAAAAGCGTGTCTTCGGCTTCGACCACCGAGGCGAGGGTGATAACGCGGCGGGTTTTGGCCAAGGCGGGGCGCACGGTGGTTGCGGCAGAGATATGCGCAGGCGGGATGGGTTGTTCAAAGCGCATTTCGCCGGTGATGGCGATGTTGGGTTGACCGAGCGTGCGAAAGCGTTCGGCCTGAAGCGTGGATTTGACCATAACGCCCGCAAAGCCTGGTGCGAGATTGGCCGGGGAGAGAAAGCGGTTGCGGTCACGCTCATAGCTTTTGACCGGATATTGCCCGTTGCAGAGATAGAGCGGCACACCTGCGCGACGCGAGGCTGTGATCATACCGGGCCAGAATTCAACCTCCATCACCAGACCCAGACGTGGCCGGAAGGCGCGAAAAAACCGGCGGAAGGCGAGGCCGTAGTCGAAGGGGACATAGGCGGTTGAAAGCATGCCAGCGGTGATGTCGGCGGCAAAGATACGCTCGGCCTCGGCGAGGCCGGCGGGGGTGAAATGTGTGGTGACGACGTGGTCGCCACGCGCGAGCAAGGCGCGGATGAGCGGCACGGCGGAGCGGAGTTCGCCGATCGAGACGGCGTGGACCCAGACATGCGGTGTTGAGCGTTTGGCGTGAAAGCCAAACCGCTGAGCGATGCGTTGGCGATAGAGCGGTTCGCGGCGGCCACGCAGCAGCAGGTAGCCAAGGATCACCGGCATCAGCACCAGCCACGCCAACCGCCAGACCACGAGGAACGCGCGGAGCTTTAGCGGGGGAGACCAAGGTGGGATCGCGGGATTGGCCAAAGGCGGTGCCTGTTCAGATGAGATCTGTGAGCTTGTGGCACAGTTGGTCGATGCGGTCCATATGAGCATCAAGCAGAGCGGTGGCATTGGCGGTTTGGCCTACCAGCGCGGGATCGGTGAGAGCGGCGGCGAGCGTGTCCGGCTGGTCGGCCAGTTGCGCGGCATTGGCAGCGTCAAGCGCGGCGTAATCGGCGGCGAAATTGGCGGTGCGGGGCCCGTGCAGGATGGCGCAGCCGAGGCGGGCGGCCTCCCACGGGTTGTGGCCTTCGGTGTCGTTCATGGTGCCGCCAATAAACGCGGCGTGGGCAAGGCGATAGAACAGGCCAAGTTCGCCAAAGGTATCGGCGAGGTAGATTTGGGTTTCGCTGGTGATCGGCTCGTTTGTGCTGTGCCGGGCCGTGGTGAGGTCCGCGGATTGCAGGGTGGTGAGGATGTCAGCCGCGCGCTCCGGCAGGCGGGGGACGAGGACAAGGAGCGCGTCGGGCCGGGTTTGGAGCAGCGTGGCGTGGGCGGCGATGCAGAGGGCTTCGTCCTCGGGGTGGGTCGAGGCGGCGAGCCAGACCGGGCGGGCGTTTAGCGTGTCCATCAGGGCGGCACGGTCGGCGGGCGCGTCGGTGAGGGCGGGCGAGGCAGGTTTGAGCGAGCCATGGGTTTGCACCATGGGCGCACCGAGAGTGGCGAGGTGATCGGCGGTTTTGGCATCCTGAGCGGAGATCAGGGCAAAGCGGGGCAGGATATCGCGATAGAGCGCGGCGCCACGGGCGCGCCGCTCAAACGCCGCGTCATTCATGCGGGCGTTGACGAGGGCGAGGGGAATAGCAGCCCGGTCAGTGCGATAGACGAGGCCCGGCCAAAGCTCTTGCTCGGCCCAGATGGAGAGGTCGGGTTGCCAATGGGCAAGGAACCGGCGGGCCGGGCCGGGGGCGTCGAGCGGGGCGAACTGGTGAATGGTATTGGGCGGCAGGTTGCGGGTGAACACCTCGGCGGAGGCGCGGGTGGAGGAGGTGACGAGGAAATTGAGGCCCTTCGTTTGAGCCTGCATCCGCGCGATCAGGCCACGCAGGGCGAGGGCCTCTCCCAAGCCGACGGCATGCATCCAGATCAGCTGCCCATCGGGGCGTGCAGCAGAGGGGTGACCGAGCTTTTCACGCCAGCGGGTTGGGTGTTCTTTGCCACGTTTGAGGCGCTTTTTCAGGTGCCTGGGCAAGAGCGGTTGCAAGAGCCAACTCAGAGCCAGCCAGCCGCGCAGGGCAAGGCCAGCTGGCCTAGCCATAATCGTGAAATTCCTTTTGCAGGCTGCGCGACCAGAAGGCGGGGTCGGCCAGCACTTCGACAAACCGCGCGGCGGCGTTGCCTTCGCCAAAGGCGGCGTCGGGAGCGTGGCGCTGGCCCCACTCGCGGGTCAGGAAATCGGTGATGGTGGCTGTGTCAGATGCCTTGCAGAAGGTGATCGACGCGCCGGTGGAGCGGTTGTTTTGCCGCGTGCCGATGTCGAGCGAGGGGATGCCGAGGAAGGGCGCTTCGCGCACGCCCGCGCTGGAATTCCCGACGATACAGGCGGCGTGTTTCATGGCTTCGGAGAAATGGGCGAAGCGCATTGAGGGAATGGCGCGGAAGCGGTCTTTGGGCAGGGCGTTGATGGCCGCGAGGATGTCTTCGGAGCCGGGGTCATTGTTGGGCAGGATCACCACGAAATTGCGCCCTGATGCCTCGAGTGCGGAGAACAGTGATTTCGCCTGTGCGCCCATGGTGTCGGCCTCGGATGTCACAGGGTGGAAGGTGCAAATGCCGAAATCGTCAAACGGGATGGCGTAATGGGCGCGCACCGCGTCGATGCTGACCCCGGAGGCTTGTGAGTGGAAATCAAGTTCGGGCGAGCCGATGGGATAGATCGAGTGTTCCGGTTCGCCCAACGCCATGACACGCCGTGCGGCGGCTTGGGATGAGACGAAGTGGCAATAGGCCAGCTTGGAATTGCAGTGGCGGAAGACTTCGTCGATTGTGCCGGAGACTTCGCCGCCTTCGATATGGGCGCAGCGGATGTAGTTGGTGGCGCAGACGAGCGCGCAGGCCAAGGCTTCGACCCGGTCACCATGCACGACGACAAGGTCGGGGCGGTGTTCGGCGATGAAATCGGAGAAGCCCAGCACGGTTTTCGCCAGCACCATGTCTTGCGGATCGCCAAGGCGTTGGTTGAGGAATTCATGCACGGTGACGCCGGGGGTGCGGTGGACTTCGATCTTGGTCAGCCCGTAGCGGTCGAGCATGTGCATGCCGGTGACAAAGATGCTGACGTCGTGGCCCGCGTCACGTGCAGCCAGCGCGAGGGGTTCGATCTTGCCGAAATCGGCGCGGGTGCCGGTGACGAAAAGGAGGCGTTTTTGCATCAATCCCTCGGGGTTGTGAACTGGGGATGGTATGGACAGAACCGGCGCAGATGTCTAGGTCGGCACTGATCAACCGGTGAAGGGCCTGTGAAAGATGCGAAAATTCCGCGACATGATTGCGCATCGCGTGGATACGCCTAAATCGCGGCTGGCGTCGGTGCTGTATACCGAGTTTGTCGACCACGCGGTCCTGCGCCATCTGTGGACCAACGAGGCCAGGATCGGCGAGGGGGTGACGCGCGCCAATCACCCCACATGGGCGCGGTTGAAGCGGTTCAAGAAGCGCGGCGGCAAGACGGTTTTGAGCCTGCGCGGGGCGTTGCATATGGCGCAGAACGTGCTGGAGGTGGATCAGTGCCGGCGGCTTGGGCTGAACCTCGTTACGATGTCGATGACATCGGGGCAACTGCCGGAAAAGGAAACCGTTCTTGAGCTGATCGACGTGCTGGCGCGGGCCGAGCGCCCGGTGTTGATGCATTGCAAGTCCGGGGCCGACCGCACCGGGATCGCCGCCGGGATTTACCTGTTGCATTTCGAGGGGGCCGCGCCCGAGGCGGCGGCCAAGCAGCTCACCTGGCGGCATGTGCACAACAAATTCTCGCACAAGGGCCAGTTGAAGCGGTTTTTCGAGCTTTATCAGCCGGCCTATGCCCAAGGGGTGCCGTTCATCGACTGGGTCAGGGACAGCTATGATCCGCGCGCCTGAGCGGGCGAAAAGACTGGCGAGGCGGGGGTGTTCTGCGTAAGACTGCCCGAGATTGGCAACAACAGCAGAATTGGCCCGGCATGAGCAGCGACAGAACCGTTATTTGCATGAAATGGGGCACGCTTTATTCGGCGGCCTATGTCAATGTGCTCTACCGAGCGTGCCGGGCGCATTTGACGGGGGTTTCCGGTTCGTATGCCTAACCGATGATCCGAGCGGGTTGCTGCCCGAGGTTGAGCATTTCCCGATCCCCGACATGGGGTTGTCCGAGTTCGATTGGAACAAGGGCGGCTGGGCCAAGCTGTCGGTGTTCAAGGAAGAGCTTTATGACATCAAAGGGCGCTGTTTGTTTGTTGATCTTGATAGCGTTGTGACTGGGCAGCTCGATGATCTGTTTGAGGCGCCGGGCGATGTGATCGTGATTGACTGTTCCGAGAACTGGCAGAACCCTGAGGCCAATGTGACGCCGTCCTCGATGACGTCGATCTTTGCCTTTACCGTGGGCCAGCATCCGGAGGTTTATGAGCGGTTCATGGCCGATCATCAGGGGATGGTGGGGAAATACCGGATTGAGCAGGTTTTCCTTCAGGGCGAGATCAACGAGGGCGGTTTGGCGTTCTGGCCGCGCGAGTGGTTTTGCAGTTTCAAATGGCATTTGCGGCGGCCTGCGCTGGTTGGGTTGTTGCGCGCGCCGATGGAAGCGCCAGACAATTGCCGCGTTATTGCGTTTCACGGCGATCCGCGCCCGATTGACCTTGTCCGGCCCGGTATCTGGGGGATTGGGCCGCATTGGGGACGGGGCCGGGTGCCGTGGGCTGTTGATTACTGGCGCAGGCATGGTGGCGACCCCGATAGGGACTAGGCCATGAATTGGGACCGTATCCGCAGCTTTCCTCGCAAGTACTTCTGGCAGGCGCCGAGGGCGCTTGTTCTGAAGCTGTCGCGCAATTCGGATGCGCGGATGAAGGCGCTTATCGGGGAGCGGTCGGTTGCGATTGTCGGCAATGCGCGCAGTCTGCTTTCCACCGATTATGGAGCGCGGATTGACGGCGAAGGCGTTGTGGTCAGGCTTAACAAAGGCTTCGTGCGGGATACGGTGGCGCAAGGAACGCGCACAGATATTGTATCGCTGTCGCCGGAAGTGAGCGCGGATGAGATTGCACAGCACTTTGACCCGTCTTTGATTTGCATGCTGACGCCGAAGTTGCGTCATTTGCATCTGACGCGGGCGGATCAGCTTCGCAAGGTGGTGTTTTACCCCTTCCGGTTTTGGCAGGCGGATCGCGGGCTTATCGGGCGGCGGCCGTCATCCGGCTTCATGATGATCAGCTGGCTGTTGCGCCTAGGGCTTGAGGGGCGGATCACGCTCTATGGTTTCGATTTCGGCGCGACAGAGACCTATTACAATCCGGCGGGCTATCAAACGCCGCATGATTTTGCCGCCGAGGGGCGGATCATCGAGGGCTGGGAGGCCGAGGGGCGTTTGACGATTGTGCGGGCGTGAGGCGTTGCGGAACTTGGCGCGTTGGTGCCGGTGCAGAGCCGCGCGCGGCAGCCATGCGCGCCAACCCGGTGTCGGTATTGAGGTTGTATCCTAGGATACATCAGTGTTTTGGGCGGACCGCTTTAGCGTTTGCGCTCTTTGCGGCGGGCCTTGCGGGCGCGGTTCCATTCGCGCAGGCGTTGGTAGCGTTCGTCCCCGACCAGACCGTGCAGCCAATCGCCCAGCTTCTTGCCCAAGGCGCGTTTGCGCGCGACCTTGGCTGCGGCGGCCTTGCCACGGGTGACAAGTTCGGCAGGCGGTTCGCCGGTGACGGCGGCGGTTTTGATCATGCCCCATGTGGGGTGTGCGGCGTAGTCGATATCGGGTTCGACCACGGTTGTGACGCAAAGCTCGAAACCGGTGGTTTGGGCAAAAAGATCGACCGCCTCTTTCACCAGTGGCCAGTCGGTATGGTAGTCATCACCGGCGATTAGCCCGCCGGGTTTGACCTTGCGTGCCCAGTGCCAAATGGTTTCGCCGCCTTCCTGACCCGAGTGGGCGTAGCCGTCGATATAGATGAAATCGAGGCTCTCGTCGTCGAACAGGTCGTAGGCTTCGGCAAAGCTCATCCGCAGGAGTTTGTAGGGGGCGAGTAGGCCGACGTGGCGCAGGGCGCTTTTGTATTGGGTGACGTCATGGGTGTCGGCATACATGTCGACGCCGAAGAAGGTGGAGAACCGCCCGCTTTCGACCATGCGTTTGGAATAGCCGCCGCCCGCCACGCCGAGTTCGACGCCGACGAGGCCGGTGCGGTCGCCCAGAAGCTGGAGGATATCGTGACGCCGCGCGTCATTGAGTTCACGCATCGGACAGATCGCTCCATTTCAGTTGCTGGTTGCGGGTGACGGCGGTTGTCAGGGTTTTGCCGACGACCTTATCAAACTCATACCCCGGAATCTCGCCCGAGCCGGGGCGGCGGGCCCAGATGTCTTGCTCGCGGATGGTGTGGCCAGCGGGCAGGTCGGCGTCGGCCACCACGGAGGCGCGGGCGAAGGCGTAGACGTCTTCTTCGGGGCCGGTGCGTTTCTTGTCGTTGTTCGCGGCGACCCAGATTTCGCGGGAACGGTCGATCAGCAGGCGCAGTTCGGCCGGGTCCATCGAACAGGAAATATCCGGCCCCTTGCGATAGCGGGTGTCGGTGTAGTGACGTTCGAGGATCGACGCACCAAGCGCGACGGAGGCCAGCGCCATTTCCGGGCCGATGGAATGGTCAGAGAAGCCGACGACCGCATTCGGGAACGCTTGTTTTAGCTCGGTTACGCCTTTTAGAGACACAATTTCAGCCGGAGACGGGTAAAGGTTGGTGCATTCCAGAAGCGCGTAATCGCAGCCCGCCTCGTCCAGAATAGCGACCGAGGCGCGCATCGTGTCGATGGTTTGCATACCGGTGGACATGATGACCGGCTTGCCCTTGCGCGCGATGTGGCGGATCAGCGGCAGGTTGTCGGCCTCGCCCGAGCCGATTTTATAGGCGGGCACGTCGAGGGTTTCGAGAAAATCGGCAGCGGCGCGCGAGAAGGGGGTAGAGATCCAGATCATCCCGAGCTCTTCGCTGTAACGCTTCAGCTCGGCCTCGTCCTCGAGCGAGAGGGCGCATTGTTTCATCACGTCCCAGATTGACACATCCGCATTGGGCGGGAAGATCTGTTTCGCCTCGTCGGTCATTTCGTCTTCGACGATGTGGGTCTGGTGTTTGACCATCTCGCAGCCCGAAAGCGCGGCGAGGCGGACCATCTCCTTGGCTACGGAAAGGTCGCCGCCGTGGTTGATGCCGATTTCGGCGATGACGAGGGGGGATGGGCAGGGCCAATCTCGCGGTGGGCGATTTTCATGTATCAAGCTCCTTGGGTTGCGGGGCGGCTTGGGGGATTTCTTTCCAGCGGTTATGGATCCAGAACCATTGGCCCATGTGCTGACGCACTTGCTGTTCCAGAGAATCGTTCAGCGCCTGGGTCATCTGTTCGGCGGTGGTGTGGTCAATCGGTGCTTCGAGCACCGCGCGGAAGCTGAGGCCGTCGGGTTGGCGGATGGCATAGCAGGGCACCACGGTGGCGTTATATTTCAACGCAAGCTCGGCAAAGGACAGCGCGGTATAGGCGGTTTCGCCAAAGAACTGCAGCGGCACGCCGTTGTTGAGGCGTTGGTCAATGAGAACCGCGAGAGTGCCGCCGCCTTTTAAAAAGCGCATCATTTCGGCCATGCCGCGACGGCCCCGCGAGAACAGCGGTTTGCCGACCTTGGAGATGTTGTCGACATAGATGTCATTGAACTGGCGGATGTTCATCGGGCGATAGATGCCGCCGACGGAAAAGCCGCGATTGATCACGCCAGCGCGGACCACATCGTAGTTGCCGAAATGACCCGAGACGAGGATCGAGGGGCGACCCTCGGCGCGGGCTTGCTCTAAGGCGGCGAGGCCGGGCCCTTCGAGCGGGGTGTTATGCGCCACGGTGAGGAAATCATCGGGCGAGAACAACTCGGCCATGGTGCGGCCGAAATTGTCCGGCACGGCGCGTTGGATGCGGTGGATGTCGGCATCGGCGGTTTCGGGGGCGACAAGGCGGATATTGTCGGCGATGCGTTTGCGCCAGCCGATCAGCGGTGCGACAACACGCGAGAGCATCCAACCGGCGAAAGGCACGCGCCGTTTATAGGGCAGGCGATACATCAGCCAGAGCACGCTCTTGATAAGGGCGAATTGCAAGCGGTCCTTGGTGCCGCGTGATGTGGTGCTGGTCTTGCTCATGCGCTGTTATATCGCGCAAATCGGCAGGGTGGGGAAGGGGCGAAAACCCAAGGCGCGAGATGCGCGGTCAGTTGCGCAGCTTGACCTTCACCGGCTCAGACGCCCAGCCATCTACGCTGCATCGCGCGCGGATCTGGATTTCTTGGATGCCATCGGGGAGCATGACGTTGATCAGCGACCGGGTGAACGGCTGTTCATCAACATGCGGATGCAGCAGTTTGCGAAAGGCGAGTTTCTTGCCTTTGCTGTCGAGCACTTCCCAGCCGTCGGCGTAATGGTCCCACCCCGTGTCAGGGTGGCTGAGGGTGACGTCGATGCGCCAGCCCATCCCGACGCGATGGGCTTTGACCTCTTCGATCACCGGCGGATCGGCGCGCAGGGGCGCGGCAAGGGATGCGGTCAGCAGGCCAATGAGGGCGAGTGTTTTGAGCAGGCGTTTGATCATGCGGGTTCTATAGCAACAGAAGGGGGTGGGCGATAACTCAACTCTTCGTGCGGGCGCGTGAGGTGAGGCAAAAGAGCATCATCGAGAGTTGAGGCTTGCCCTTTTGCGAAATTGGTTATATTTTTTTACCAATCCTGAGAGGAGCCATTGTCATGGAGATGCCCCAACCCGATCCCGGTATTCTGGCCAAGAAGCCGACGCTCGTGGAGCGATTACTGCGGGTTTTGCCGAAAGACGCGGTGATACATGAATTGGCAGAGACGCGGGCCTATGAGTGTGACGCGCTGACGGCGTATCGCTGTCCGCCGATGGCGGCTGTGTTGCCGTCGTCCACGCAGGAAGTGTCGGACGTTTTGCGGATTTGCAACGAGTTGGGCGTTCCGGTGGTGCCGCGCGGGGCGGGCACATCGCTTGCCGGGGGGGCTTTGCCGACGGCGGATTGTTTGATTCTGGGCGTGGCGCGGATGAACGAGGTTCTGGAGACCGATTACGACAATCGCATCATCCGGGTGCAGACCGGGCGGACGAACCTGAGCGTATCGGGGGCCGTCGAGGAAGAAGATTTCTTTTACGCGCCGGACCCGTCGAGCCAGCTTGCCTGTGCCATTGCCGGCAATATCGCGATGAATTCAGGCGGGGCGCATTGTTTGAAATACGGCGTCACCACCAACAATTTGTTGGGCGTCACCATGGTGATGATGGATGGCGAAGTGGTTGAGATCGGCGGCGCGCATCTGGATGCTGGCGGGTATGACTTGCTGGGTCTGATTTGCGGGTCCGAGGGGCAATTGGGCGTTGTCACGGAAGCAACGCTGCGCATTTTGCGCAAGCCCGAGGGGGCGCGGCCCGTGTTGATGGGGTTTGACAGCAACGAGGTCGCCGGGGCGTGCGTGTCGGATATTATCAAGGCCGGGGTTTTGCCGGTGGCGATTGAGTTCATGGACCGGCCTTGCATTCGCGCGACCGAAGCGTTTGCCCATGCCGGATACCCCGATTGCGAGGCCTTGCTGATTGTTGAAGTCGAAGGCAGCGAGGCCGAGATCGACGAGCAGCTTGCGCTGATCCTTGAAATTGCGCGGCGGCATAATCCGGTGGAGTTACGTGAGAGCGGCAGTGCCGAGGAAAGCGCCAAGATATGGCTGGGACGCAAGAGCGCCTTTGGTGCGATGGGGCAGATCAACGATTACATGTGTCTTGATGGCACGATCCCGGTGAGCCAGTTGCCGTTTGTGTTGCGCCGTATTGCCGAGATGAGCCGCGACTACGGGCTGGATGTGGGCAATGTGTTTCATGCGGGGGATGGCAATATGCATCCGCTGATCCTGTTTGATGCCAATAAGCCCGGTGATCTTGAGCGGTGTGAGGCGCTGGGTGCGGATATCCTTCGGCTTTGTGTTGAGGTGGGGGGATGTTTGACTGGTGAGCATGGTGTGGGGATTGAAAAGCGTGATCTGATGGTCAGTCAATTTGCGCCCGATGATTTGGATATTCAGATGGCGGTGAAGGATGTCTTCGATCCGGCGTGGTTGTTGAACCCGGCGAAGGTGTTTCCGTTGGAGGCGTCGGCGAAGCGGCGCGCGGCATGAGGTGCGGGCGTCGGTGCGCAGTGACAATTGCGGGTTAGACCTCGCAGGCAGGTTTGAGTGGGGGCCAGCCCCCACGCCCCCGGAGTATTTACAGCAAGATGAAAATGATGACGCCAGAAAATGAAACAGAGTTAAGTGAAGCCGTGCAGGGCGCAGCGGGGCCATTGCGGGTGGTTGGCGGCGGGACGCGACCGGTGGGGCATGACGTGGTTGGGGAGGTTCTGTCGACCTCGGGGATGAGCGGAATCGTGGATTATGAGCCGGGTGCGCTTACCCTTGTGGCGGGCGCGGGCACGCCGGTGCAGGAGATCGAGGCAGCTTTGGCCGCGGAAAAGCAGCGGTTGGCGTTTGAGCCGATGGACTATCGCGCGCTTATGGGCACCACGGGCACGCCGACGATTGGCGGCGTGGTGGCGGCGAATGTCAGCGGGCCGAGGCGGATTTCTGTCGGGGCGTGCCGCGATTTCCTGCTTGGGGTCAGGTTTGTTGACGGGACCGGCCGTGTTTTGAAAAACGGCGGGCGGGTGATGAAGAATGTCACCGGATATGACCTTGTGAAGTTGATGGCCGGGAGCCGCGGGACGTTAGGCGTGTTGAGTGAAGTGAGCCTCAAGGTGTTGCCGGTGCCGGAGACGGAGGCGACGTTGATCCTGCATGGACAGGAGGCGGGCGAGGCCGTAGCCGCGATGTCGGCGGCTTTGGGGTCGCCCTATGAGGTGACGGGTGCCGCGTATTTGCCGCAGGTGGCGGGCGAAAGCCCGGATGTGATGTTGCGTCTTGAAGGGTTCGAAGCGTCAGTGGCCTACCGGCTGGGGGCGCTTGAGGCGGTGTTGAGCAGCTATGGTGATATGAGCGTGGTTCGCGGCGACGCGAGCCGTGAGGCGTGGAGCCGGGTGCGCGACGTGGAGATGTTTGCGGCTGGTGACGGGGATGTTTGGCGCATTTCGCTAAAGCCGTCGGATGCGCCAGACATTTTGGAGCGTATGGGAGAAGATGTGCGCGTGCAGCTTGACTGGGGTGGTGGGCTGATCTGGGCGATGGGCACGGCGGGGCAAGATCTTAGGGCGCGGTTAGAGCCGTTTCGCGGCCATGCGACATTGATGCGGGCGAGCGCGCAGACGCGGGGCGCGATTGCAGTGTTTCAACCGGAACCTGCGCCGCTTGGTAAGATTTCTCAAGGTTTGCGCGATAAGTTCGACCCGCGGGGGATTCTGAACCCCGGTTTGATGGGGCGTCTGCTATGACACTTGGGATTGCGTATGTTGTTTTCGTGCTGATTGGGCCGGTGATTTTTCTGGCGCTGATCCGGCCTATGCCGACGCGGCGGCGGTTTGCGCTGGGCGTGGGGTCGGCGTTGATGTTGGTGATCGCGGCGTGGGTCTTGCAGGGGAGTGAGGCGGGCATGGCGGTGCAGTTTGCGCGGCTTGGCTGTATCTGGCTGGGTTGGATCGTGACGATTGCGATGGTGGTTCAGGCGCTCGCGTTGCGGCGCGGCGGGGGCCGGCAGAGAAAATGGAACGCAGCACTGGGCGCGGCGGCAACGGTGATGCCGTGGTTCGGATTGACGCTTGCGATATCGGCGGCAGGATAGATGCAGACACATTTTACCGAAGAGCAGTTGAAGGACGCCGGGACGCAGCGTGCGAACGAGATTTTGCGCGCCTGTGTGCATTGCGGGTTTTGCACGGCGACCTGTCCGACCTATCAGGTGTTGGGCGACGAGCTGGACAGCCCGAGGGGGCGGATTTACCAGATCAAGGATATGCTGGAAAACGAGCGGGTGCCGGACGAAAAAACGGTGCTGCATATTGACCGCTGTCTGAGCTGTTTGGCCTGTATGACGACCTGCCCATCCGGCGTGCATTACATGCATCTGGTGGATCACGCGCGGGCCTATATCGAGGATAATTACAAGCGCCCCTTCATGGATCGCGCTTTGCGCTGGGTGTTGGCGCGGATCTTGCCTTATCCGGGGCGATTTAGGCTGGCTCTGCTTGGGGCGAAGATTGGCAAACCGTTTGCTTTTGCCATGCCGGACAAGCGGCTCAAGGCGATGTTGCAGATGGCACCCAAGAGCATTCCGCCGGTGAGCCGCAATGATGATCCGCAGAGCTTTGCCCCCAAAGGCGAGAAGCGAATGCGTGTGGCGTTGATGACGGGTTGTGCGCAAAAGGCGTTGGATACCGATATCAACGACGCCACGATCCGCCTGTTGCGGCGGTTGGGCTGTGAGGTGGTTGTGGCCAAGGGTGCGGGCTGTTGCGGGGCGTTGACGCACCACATGGGCAAAGAAGTCGAGAGCCATGCCACCGCCGCGAAAAACATCGACGCGTGGAGCGCGGAAATGGCGGGTGAGGGGTTGGATGCGATTGTCATCAACACCAGCGGTTGTGGCACCACGGTCAAGGATTACGGCCATATGTTTCGCACCACTGACCGCGCCGAACAGGCCGCAAAAGTGGCCGGTATTGCGATGGATGTGAGCGAGATTTTGATGAAGCTCGACCTACCCGAGGGGGCGGCGAAAGGTGTGAAGGTGGCCTATCACGCGGCGTGTTCATTGCAACATGGGCAGCAGATCAAGACGCACCCCAAGACGCTTCTTAAGCGGGCGGGATTTGAGGTGGTGGAGCCTGCGGATAGCCATTTGTGCTGTGGCTCGGCCGGGACATACAACCTGATGCAGCCAGAGATTTCGGGGCAATTGAAAGAGCGCAAGGTTAAAACGCTGATGGCCAAGGCGCCGGACATAATCGCGGCGGGCAATATCGGCTGTATGGTGCAGATCGGCTCGGGCACGGATGTGCCGGTGGTGCATACGGTTGAATTGCTTGATTGGGCCACGGGCGGGCCGAAGCCGAGGAAGTTGGCTGAGCAATACTGAAATTTTGCCGCATTATTGACAAACCTGCTATCTAGGCCGGAGCGAATACCTGCTTTTCGGGAGTCATAATGCTGCGCTTGTTTGTTACTGCTATTGTTGTCGCGCTGGTTGGAACCGCGCAGGCGCAGGATACCGGGTTGAAACGGCTTGATACCGGCGAAGATGGTCGCGGTTGGGAAGCCGTTGGGCGTCTGGATATCGGTGGCAAGCGGTTCTGCACCGGGGCGATGATTGCGCCCAATCTGGTGCTGACGGCGGCGCATTGTCTTTATGACAAGGACAGCGGCAAGCGGATCAGCAATGAGCAGATCGAGTTTCTGGCTGGTTGGCGCAACGGGCGGGCCTCGGCCTATCGCTGGGTCAAGCGGGCGGTGGTTCACCCCGAGTATGAATATTCGAGCAACGTCGCCGCCGACCGGGTGCGCAACGATGTGGCGCTTTTGGAGCTGCACCACCCCATTCGCAACACGCAGGTCATTCCGTTTGCCACCGATCAGCGGCCCGCCAAGGGCGACAAGATCGGGGTGGTGTCCTATGCCAAGGACCGCTCAGAGGCGCCATCGCTTCAGGAGTTGTGCCGGGTGAAGGCGCGGCAATCAGGTGTGTTGATCATGAGTTGCGATGTTGATCTTGGCTCTAGCGGCGCGCCGGTGTTCAGCTTTGAGGGCGGCGAGCCAAAAATCGTTTCGGTGGTGTCCGCCATGGCAGAGGTTGGCGGCGAACGGGTGTCGCTTGGCACGCAATTGCAGGAGCCTTTGCGGTTGCTTAGAGCCGAATTGGCGGCGGGCAATGGTGTGTTTGGCAACGACACACGGGCCAAAGGAAAGCGGATCGTTGTCGGGACGCGGAGCAATTCGGGCGCGAAGTTTATCAAGCCATGAAGCGAGCGGTTCATAGGGATGTCGCCGCCGGTTTGGTATTGGCCGGGATGGTCAACATGATTGGCGCGGCGGCCTGGGCCAACAGTGGGTTGAAACGGCTGGATGATCGCAGCGAATTGCTAGGCTGGGAGGCCGTTGGCAAGGTTCAGATCGGCGGTTCGGGGTTTTGCACCGGCGTTTTGATTGCGACCGATCTTGTGCTGACGGCAGCGCATTGCGTGTATGACCGACAGAGCGGAAAAGCGCGGGACGCCGGGGTTTTCACCTTTCGGGCGGGGTGGCGCGATGGCAAGGCGATTGCAGAACGCGAGGTGATCGCGATTGCGGCGCACCCCGGCTATGATCCGGCACAGCCGCCGTCGCCCGAGCAAATCCGCGCCGATGCGGCGTTGTTGAAGTTGAAGCAGCCTATACCGGCGGCTGTGGCCAGCCCGTTTGCATTGCATTCAGGCGCGCGGACCGGCGCGCGGGTGAGCGTTGTGTCTTATGGGCGGGGCCGAGAATCGGCTCTGTCATGGCAGCGCGACTGCGGGCTTTTAGGGCGGCGTCAGGGATTGATGGCGTTTGATTGCGATGTGACCTTTGGATCGTCTGGTGCGCCTGTTTTCGTGCGCGAAGGATCGCGGGCGCGTATTTTGTCGCTGATCTCGACCGGGGGCGCGGTGAGCCGGGGCAAGGTGTTGGCCTATGGCATGGAGCTGCCGATGGTGGTGCGCGAGTTGAAGCGCGGGCTGAGGGCAGCAGGGCCAGCTATTGGGAACACCGGTGCAAAAATACGGCGGCTGCAAGTGGGCCAGAAAAGCGGCGAACGCCGCCAGATCGGGGCGCGTTTCATCAAGCCCTAAGGTCTTGAAAACGGTTTCGACCCTTCCCAAATTATCGGTGTTGGGGTGCCAAATTGGGCCCCGATGTACTGATGGTCTGTCCCTTTGGGGAAGGCCGAAACCTTGGTATCGCTCAATGGAGGATGACCCATGCGTAACTATGATTTTACCCCGCTTTATCGTGCCACCGTCGGTTTTGACCAGATCGCCGACATGTTTGACCGCGTGCTGTCCGGTGATGTGGCGCAAAACAGCTACCCCCCGTATAACATCGAAAAAACCGCTGATGATGCGTATCGAATCTCGATCGCTGTGGCGGGGTTTTCGGACGCTGACCTGTCGGTTGACGTGAAAGAAGGCGCGCTGCTTGTTTCCGCTCGCAAGGCGGATGAGGGCGAGGAGCGCACGTTCCTGCATCGCGGCATTGCGACCCGCGCGTTTGAGCGCCGGTTCCAGCTTGCCGATCATGTGCGGGTGACAGGCGCGACCCATACAGATGGGATGCTGCATATCGACCTTGTGCGCGAAGTTCCCGAGGCGTTGAAGCCGCGCCGGATCGAGATTGCGAAGGCCGCCAGCATCGAGAAAGACGTGGTTGAGGCAAAGACCGTCAACTAAGCGCAACGCTGAATTTTGATGCAAACGGCCCGCGAGGAGACTCGCGGGCCGTTTCTGTTTGTGCTGTCGGGGGTGGGTGGTGGGGTGAAACCCCACCCTACATCAGCGCGACAGGCTGGCGGCGAGGCGCATCAGGCGGACCGCTTCGGCGCGGTAGCCGAACGGGTCGTCCCCAGTAGAGGCGGCGGCCAGAGCGATGGCGTCGTTATAGGTCCAGCCATTCGAGTAGCTGCTGTTTTTCAACAACTCACCAAAGCCCGCGATAGCCGTGGCAAAGCGGATGTCGCCATTGAGCTCGCCCATGCCCGGCAGGATCGGGGTTTCGATCAGTTGGCTTTCAGACGCGCCCGGTTCCTTGTAGCGCAGTTTGAGGAAGCCAAGTTCGGCCGAGGGTTTGGCGACACCTTCGACGGTGGTGGTGCCATAGCGCAAGGGATCCGTCAGCTGTGCAGGCGAGCCGGTCGGGGTGATCTCGTAAATTGCCGTGACCGAGTGGCCCGCGCCGATGTCGCCGGCGTCAACCTTGTCGTTGTTGAAATCCTCGCGTTTGAGGGCGCGGGTTTCATAGCCGATCAACCGGTATTCCGAGATTTGCGCCGGGTTGAATTCGACCTGAATTTTCACATCATTGGCGATTGGGAAAAGCGCGCCCGAGAATTGATCGACAAGCACTTTCTGTGCTTCGGAGAGGGTGTCGATATAGCTGGCTTGGCCGTTGCCGTTTTGGGCGAGCGCCTGC
The DNA here is from genome assembly GCA_025916135.1 of Rhodobacteraceae bacterium D3-12. NCBI lineage: Bacteria > Pseudomonadati > Pseudomonadota > Alphaproteobacteria > Rhodobacterales > Roseobacteraceae > Phycobium > Phycobium rhodophyticola. Next base: position 4,446,391 of record CP104793.1, read on the forward strand.
ATCGTGGCATCGTTGAGATTGCCGCGACCAAAGCCCATGACCGAGAGATAAGTGCCGCTGTCGCGTTTCTTGGCAATGTAGTCTTTGAGCGCGTCGGGATTGGACAGGCCAACATTGAAGTCGCCATCGGTGGCGAGGATCACGCGGGTGACTTCGCCTTCGGCGGCCATGCCTTCGGCAACGGCATAGGCCTGTTGCAGGCCGGCCTGTCCGGCAGTGGAGCCACCGGCACGCAAGTTATCGAGAGCGGCGAGGATTTTGGCGCGTTCGCTGGCCGGGGTCGGGGCGAGCACCTGTCCGGCGGAGCCAGCGTAGGTGACGATTGACACCTGATCGTTTTCAGTCAGGCGCGGCAACATCAGAGCGAGGCTTTGCTTGAGCAGCGGCAGCTTGTTGGCGTTGTTCATCGAGCCGGACGTGTCGATCAAAAAGACGAGGTTCAGCGGTGGGCGGTTTTCGACCTCGGCCTGCTGCCCCTGAATGGCGATATGGACGAGGTTTGTGCCGCTGTTCCACGGTGTCGGGGTGACCGTGACGGTGGGTTTGAAGGGGGCTTCATCCGCGGCGGGTGCAGGGTAGTTATAGGGGAAATAGTTGAGCATTTCCTCGATCCGCACGGCGTTTGCAGGGGGCAGTTGCCCCGCGCTGATCGACGAGCGGATCACGGCGTAAGATGCGGTGTCGACATCAATCGAGAAGGTCGAGACGGGCTCTTGGGCTGTGATCTTCAAAGGGTTTTGATCGGCTTCTGGGAAGGCTTCTGTATTTGCGACCGGAGGGGGGCGATACGGTCAGCCGGGGCCGGAGCGGGTGCCGCGATGCCCGACGCGGGCGCGGGCTTTTGAGCGAGCGAGCCTATGGCGTAGCCATCTGTTAGTGCGCGGAGTTCACGACTCTTGGGCGCGGCGGGTTTGATGCCGCTCTGGTTGCTTGGGGCCGTGGTGGTGGAGGCGGGCGCGGCGGCGCCACCGGTAGGTTGGCCTCCAAGCTGGGGCGCGGGTTCGGCTGCGATGACAGGCGCGGGGGCTTTGTCGGCAGAGTTGGCGCCGAGTGCCTCTTTCTTGCGCGTGGTCTCGGCGGGGGCTTCGGACGTGATCGCCGGTGTTTGTTTGCGGGTATCGTCGCCATCCTTGTGTGCCGTGACGGGCGTGCCCTCGCCCCGGTTCAAGAGGTCAGGCAGGGGGCGGTCGGTGAGTTGCGGCAGGGCGATAACAAGGCCGAAAGCGACCAATGCGGTTGTGGCGGTCAAGGCGCCTTTGGTTGTGAGATTGGAAAACATCTTGGCTACTCCTCTGAAAAGTCCCGTTTTGGGACGGTCAGAGGTTTGACGCGCGGCATTGGCGGTTTCTTGGTGGCGGGCGAAATTTTTCTGAGCGAGCGCGATATGCTCGGCCCGTTTTTGCGGGTCGGGCGTGGGGGTGGCCGCGTTCAGTTGGGTCTTTAGGTCGTCAAGGTCATCGTCTGTCATGACTGATCCTCGCTCTCGCGCAGGGTGCGCAGGTGTTTCTTGGCTTGTGAGATGCGCCAGCTGATTGTGCCTTCGGACACGCCCAGAATTTCGGCGGTTTCGGCGTGGGTGCGTTCGTCGAGAACCAGCGCAAGGGTATCGCGCAGGTCGGCAGGCAAGGCGCGCATTGCCGTGGTGAGCCAGTCGGTGGCTTCGGCTTCTTCTTCTACAGCGGCGCGGCGGTTCAGCTCCCAATCGCCCCAGCCGTCGGCGTGGCGGGCATGGGTGGCGGCGCGGCGGCGGCGGTCGTGTGCCGCGTTCACCGTCACCCGCCAGAGCCAGGTTGTGAACCTTGCTGATCCGCGAAACCCGGCAAGTTTGGCCGGGAGGGCGGCGCAGATGTCTTGGGTCAGGTCTTCGGCCTCGGCGCGGGCGCCGGTGAGACGGAAGGCAAGGCGGAACAGCCCATCGTAGTGACGTTCAATCAACGCGGAAAACGCCGCAGCGTCGCCATTGGCGGCTGCAAAGGCAAGGTTTTCATCGCTTGTTCCCATACGCATCACGTATCTATGACGCAGGCGCCCGGTCAATCCTTGGTCTCTAAAATTATCTTTTTTGATTTACTCGGTTTTAAGGCCGAGGCGTTATCGCTTTTGGGTGAAGCGCGCGTATTCAAAATGGTTGGGTCATTGTGGACCGGTTGGGTCACTGTGGGCCAAAACAGAGAGGGACGGCTGATGGATGGATCGCCGAAATTGGATGATCGGGTCGAGATCGTCTTTGCGCATCGTGACGAGATCGCCGAGGTGTTTTATTCGAAACTTTTTGTGGTGCTGCCGGAGGTGCAGACCTATTTGTTTCCAGATTTTGAGAAGCAGAAAAAGATGTTTGCGATGATGGTCACGATGTTGGCCAGATCCATCGAAGATACAAATGGGCTTGAGGAATACGCCGCTCAATTGGCGGCGGTGCACAGTCGGTTTGACATAACGCCGGAGCAGTTTCTTGTTGGCGGGGCCGTGCTTAAAACCTCGATCTCCGAAGTTTTGGGCAGCGCCATCACCTTGCGTGACCGGATAGATCTGAACCGGGCGGCGGACCGGATTATCACTGCGATGAAGTCAAAATAGCCTTTGGTGCGAGTATGAAAAACGCCCGGCAGAATGTCTGCCGGGCGTTGGAAGCTGGCCTTTTGGTGGGCCATTGCTGTGCTGGTGGTTAGACCGCCATGCAAATGTATTTCATTTCGAGGAAGTCATCGAGGCCGTGGTGGCTGCCTTCGCGGCCAAGGCCGGATTGCTTGACGCCACCGAAGGGCGCAACCTCGGTCGAGATGATGCCGGTGTTGATGCCGACGATGCCGTATTCCAGTGCTTCGGCCACTTTGTAAACGCGGCTGAGATCCTTGGCGTAGAAATAGCTGGCGAGACCGAAGATTGTATCATTCGCCATGGCGATGACTTCGTCTTCGTCCTCGAATTTGAACAGCGGGGCCATAGGGCCGAATGTTTCGTCCTGTGCGACCTGCATGTCTTGGGTGACGCCGGTGACAATCGTTGGCTGAAAGAAGGTGCCACCGAGATTGTGCTGGCTTCCGCCGAAGGCCACTTTGGCACCTTTGGAGACGGCGTCGTCAATATGTTCGCGCACTTTGTCGACCGCGTCGCCATTGATCAGCGGACCGAAGGCGGTGTCTTCTTCGAGGCCGTCACCGACCTTCATATCGGCGAGTTTGGCGCTGAGGCGTTTGGCGAATTCATCGTAGACGCCGGACTGAACATAGATGCGGTTGGCGCAGACGCAGGTTTGGCCGTTGTTGCGGAATTTGCACATGATTGCACCGTCAACGGCGTCATCAAGATCGGCGTCATCGAACACGATGAAGGGGGCGTTGCCGCCGAGTTCCATCGAACATTTCATCACCTGATCAGCGGCCTGACGCAGCAGGATGCGCCCGACTTCGGTGGAGCCGGTGAAGGTGAGCTTGCGCACGATCGGGTTTTCGCAGAACTCCTTGCCCACTTCGGAGGAGCGGGAAGACGGCAGGATCGAGAGCACGCCGGCGGGGATGCCCGCGCGGGTTGCCAGCTCACCCAGAACCAGCGCCGAAAGCGGCGTTTCGGCGGCGGGGCGGGCAACCATGGCACAGCCAGCGGCGAGCGCCGGGCCGACCTTGCGGGTGATCATCGCGTTGGGGAAGTTCCAAGGCGTGATCGAGGCGCAAACGCCGATTGGTTGCTTGATAACGGTGATGCGTTTGTCAGGCTGGTGGCCGGGGATCGTCTCGCCGTAGACGCGCTTGGCTTCCTCGGCGAAAAATTCGATGAAGGACGCGCCATAGGCGATTTCGCCACGCGATTCCGCCAGCGGTTTGCCCATTTCAGCGGTGAGGATCTTGGCCAGATCCTCTTGGTGTTGCATCATCAGGTCGAACCAGCGGCGCAGGATCGCGGCGCGTTCCTTGCCGGTCAGCTTTGCCCATTCTTTCTGCGCCACTTCGGCTTTGGCGACGGCGTCGGCCACCTGTGCGCGGCTGAGGTCGGCGACTGAGGTGATCACGTCGCCGCGCGCCGGGTTGATGACATCAAAGGTGGCTCCGCTTTCTCCGTCGACCCACTCACCGGCGATGTAGGCTTTGGTGCAAAGCAGGGAAGGATCATCGAGCAAGTCTTTGAGATTGGTGGTGGTATCTAGCATGGCGAACCTCGGCTTTTTGATGCGGTGTTATTGAATTCTTCTCGCCAAGGGAAAGCACCCGAGGGTAGGATTGTCTAGGGCCAGATTGGGAGAAAGCGACATGGAACTGGATGATGCATATGCCAATGGGGCGTATATTTCGGGGGCGGAGGCGTTCCCGGCGATGTGGCTTGAGGCGGCTCAGGGGTTTGCGAATGTGCAAAGCGCGGCGGACCGGTTTCGGGCGGGATTGCCCTATGGGCGCGGTGCGCGGGAGCGGTTTGATCTGGTGCTGCCAGAGGGGCGCGCGCGGGGCCTCGTGATGTTTGTGCATGGGGGGTATTGGCTTAAATTCGACAGAAGCTATTGGACGCATCTGGCGGCCGGGGCGCAGGCGCGGGGGTGGGCAGTGGCGATGCCGAGTTATGATTTATGCCCCTCCGTGCGGATCAGCGAGATCACGCGGCAGATCGCGGCGGCGGTGCAGGTGAGCGCGGCGATGGTCGAAGGGCCGATCGTGCTGACCGGGCATTCGGCTGGTGGGCATCTGGTGGCGCGGATGTTGGAGCCGGGGATGTTGGAGCCGTCGGTGGCGGAGCGGTTGCAGAAGGTGGTGCCGATCTCTCCGGTGGCGGATTTGCGCCCGTTGCTGCGCACGTCGATGGCGGCAGAGTTGCGGCTGGATCAGGCGGAGGCGAAGGCGGAGAGCCCGGTGCTGATGCAGGAGCGGTTGGACGTGCCGGTGACGGCGTGGGTTGGGGGCGACGAGCGGCCTGCTTTTATTGAACAGGCGCAGTGGCTTGCCGAGGCGTGGGGCTGTGGATGTGTGGTGGCAGAGGGGCGGCACCATTTCGATGTGATTGAGCCGTTGGAGATTGGCGATAGCGATCTGGTTGAGGCGTTGGTGGGGTAGGCACCGGCGTTGCGGTTATGAGGTGGGGGTTGGCCAGATTTGATGCGCACCTTTGGTGCGACACGCACAGGCTTAAGTGGGGGCCAGCCAGATTTGATGCGCACCTCCGGTGCGACACACACAGTTTAGAGTGGGGGCCAGCCCCCACACGCTGGAATAAGTGGGGGCCAGCCCCCACGCCCCCGGGATATTTCCAGTCAGATGAAGGGGTCAGAGAGCGGACCAACAGGGCACGATGTCTGTCTTGGCCGGGGTGGCGTGGTAGACCGCGCGGGCGATGGCGCGGGCCATGACGATGGAGGCGGCGTGGCCGAGGGTGAGCGTGTCTGCGAGGGGCGCGTCCAGTGGTTTTGCGCCGGTGGACGCCGCGAAGATCGCATCGCCATCCATAGGGGTATGGGCTGGGAAAAGGGCGCGGGCGTAGCCGTCATGGGCGGCGGTGGCGAGGCGGGTGCATTGGGCCTGCGTGAGAGCGGCGTCGGTGGCGATGATGCCAATGGTGGTGTTGCTATGCTGGCCGAGCTTGCTGGGTGAGGCGTGCGGTTCTGGGTAGGTGGTGGCAGGGCCGAGGCCGCCGAATTCGTCACCTTGCTCGAAGGGGGCGGCCCAGAAGTGCCGCGTGTTGCCAACGGTGGCCGAGCCGAGCGCGTTGACCGCGACGAGCGCGCCGATGGTGTGGCCGGAGGGCAGGACCACGGAGGCAGAGCCGAGGCCGCCTTTGAGGTTGACCGTTCCGGCGCCGGTGCCGGCGCCGAAGCTGCCGAGGTCGAAGTCGGTGGCGGCGGCGGCAAGCGCCTGTTTTCCCAAAGTTTTGTAGGGGTTTTCGGGCCAGTCCTTGTTGCCGCCATTGGCGAGATCGAACAGAATTGCGCCGGGCACGATGGGCACGATGGCCCCGCCGCCTGCTGGGAAGCCGCGCCCCACAGCGCGCAGGGCGTCGGCGACGCCGGAGCAGGCATCAAGCCCAAAGGAAGAGCCGCCCGACAGCACCAGCGCATCGACCTTTTCGACCAGTTTGTCAGGCGCGAGCAGGTCGGTTTCGCGGGTGCCGGGAGCGCCACCCATGACGTTGACTCCGCAGGTTAACGATTCGTTACCCAAGAGAACGGTGCATCCCGTCTTGATGGTCGCGTCAGACGCATTGCCAACCGTTAATCCGGGGACGTCTGTTATGAGATTTCGGAAACCTAGTTTGGCCTGCATGATGATCTTTCCATGATTTGTTTAAATCTATCTTGCCAGAACGAGCGGGATGGGCAAGGAAGGAACGAAGGCCCGGAGCGATGGCGTCGCTCTGTATATGTGATGGGTCTTTGTCCCAACAGTCCTGAACGCCGGGATCTTCTTTGAGCCAAGGAGGTCAAAATGACTGCACGCCCTGAATTCTATCGGTTTCACAATGGCGAGAAAGCCCGGCTTCAATTTGCCGAGACGGAGTATGCCAAGCGCATCAAACTGCTGCGGCGGAGTATGGACGACATGGGGGTGGGCGCGGCTGTGTTCACCTCGATGCATTGCATCTCGTATTATTCGGGCTTCACCTATTGTTCGTTCGGGCGGCCCTATGGGTTGGTTGTGACCGAGGATGAATGTGTCACCATCAGCGCAGGCATTGATGCGGGGCAGCCGTGGCGGCGCTGTTATGGCGACAATATCACCTATACCGACTGGCAACGTGACAACTTCTGGCGTGCGATTTTGAGCGTGACGGGGGAGGGGCAGGTGATCGGCTATGAGGCGGATCATCTGACGCTGGCGTTGCGTGACAAGCTTGAGGATTTTCTGAAACCCGTGGCGATGATGGATATGGCCCCGGCGGCGATGCGCCAGCGGTTGATGAAATCCAAGGCCGAGATTGCGTTGATCCGCGAGGGGGCAAGGGTGGCCGATGTGGGCGGCTATGCCATTCGAGAGGCTGTAAAAGAAGGGGTTCGCGAGATTGACGTGGCCATGGCCGGGCGCGATGCGATGGAGGTGGAGATTGCGCGGGCGTTTCCCGATGCGGAGTATCGCGACACATGGGTTTGGTTTCAGAGCGGGCTTAACACTGACGGGGCACATAACCCGGTGACGGGGCGGGTTTTGCAGCGGGGGGATATTCTTTCGCTCAATACGTTTCCGATGATTTCGGGCTATTACACCGCGTTGGAGCGCACGATGTTTGTGGGCGAGGTGGATGACGCCTCGCTGGCGATCTGGGAGGCCAATGTGGCGGCGCATGAATATGGTATGAGCCTGCTGAAACCCGGCGTGAGCTGTGCCGAGGTGACCCATGCGATCAACGGTTTTTTCGAGGAGCGGGATCTGCTGCAATATCGCACGTTCGGGTATGGGCATTCCTTTGGCGTGCTGAGCCATTATTACGGGCGCGAGGCGGGGTTGGAGCTGCGCGAGGATGTCGACACGGTGTTGCATCCCGGCATGGTGATTTCGATGGAGCCGATGTTGACCGTTCCGCAGGGGCAGGCGGGCGCCGGGGGGTACCGCGAGCATGATATTCTGATCATCAAGGATGATGGGAATGAGAACATCACCGGCTATCCCTATGGCCCGGCGTTCAACGTGGTTGCATGAGTGGAACGCATAGGTCGGTGGGGTAAGGATTAACCTTTGTGCTATGAAAAAGGGGGTGACTCCCGGCTGACATTCGGCTGACTCCCGGCTGCCGGGTTTTGGGCGGGGGGCGTTAATCTTGAGTTAAATGGTGGTTAAGAGGGGGGTGTGGTGGGGCGCCCGGAACAAGGCCGAAGGCCGCCGGGCCATCGTCAGCCCCTCCCTCGGGCTGACGATTGGGTTGAGTTCGTGAGCGATGGTTACTGTGGGAAGACGGAGCTGGCATAAAGCGCCTTGAAACCGATGTTGGATCGTCATCCCGGGGCTGACGATGGCCCGGCTATCCGCTAGGTGTCGGGCCGGTCACCGGTGTTTGGATGATGTTTGGGAACAGTTAACTGGCTTTCTGCGGAAAACTCTTGCTGGTAAAAATTGCCTTGGAGCCTGCGTTTGAACGACTTGCCGGGGCTGACGATGGCCCGGCTTGGGGCTGCCTTGGCATTGTGCCATCGCTCGCTTTGGCGGGTGAATGGCACCCCCGCCGCGCCCTTTCCCCCTTCCCTTTGGCCTGTGCATTTGCAACACTTTGCGCAAATTGAGGGAATGGTGGATGTAAATCGGATTAACACTCCCCATATCCATCCCAACGTATTGACGAGAAAGGTGTAATGAATGGCAAATTTTGAAGCGCAGGTAATGGAATCGCAAAAGCAGGTGGCAGAGGCGCAAAGCAAGATTGCCGAACTGACCAGCCGGATCGAAACCGCGCGGCAAAAGATGAAAAGCGGCGATGACATTGCGATTGATATCGAGAATGCCTCGTTGGACGATGTTCATGCCCATACCGATTTGATGAATGCCAACATTGCCGAGCTTATCATGGGGCTGGATGATGTGACGTCGGCGTTTTCCAAAGACTTTGACGAAATGCGCAGCAAAACCGGTTGGGAAAGCTTTGTCGGCATCTTTTCCTCGGCCAAGGCGGACAGCATGCGCGAGGAGCGGATGCGCGGGGCGTCGATTGACGACAAGTTGCAGGATCTGATTTCCAAGTCGGACGTGATCACCAAGCTGTTGCAGAACCAGCTGGATGTTTTGAACACCCAGAAGACGCAGGTGGAAACCAACCTGTCAGAAACGCTGGACGAGCGGGAAGTGACCGTGGGCGAGTTGGAAAGCGTGCGGGCCGAGATTTTTGCGATGGACCCCAAGATCATCGAGCTGGAAAACAAGATTTCGGTGGAGCAGGACGCGGCGGCGCGCACCAAGCTGGAGACCGAGCTGGCCGAGTTGAACGCGAAATACAACGAGATGGTTCAGGACGAGCAAGTGAAGCTGTCCAAGAGCCAAACGCTGGAGCGGTATATCGAGAAGGGCAAGACTTGGATCGACTCGTTGCAGAACCAAGCGGCGACGCAGATGGTTTTGATCAACAAGCTGCAGACGGACACCAAGCAGCGGGTTGTTCTGTATGACGCTTTGACCAAATCGCTCAAGACTGCGCAGCAGCAGGATGTGGCGCATAGGATCAACGAGATCGGGGTCGAGACGGACAAGGAAGCGCAGGCGTCGATGGCGGCGATTGGCACGGCGACCAACCAGCGGATGGCCGACATGATGGAAGCGCATGAGGGCCATATGGTGTTCGCGCGCGAGGTTCTGGAACAGAAGGCCAAGGCGGACGAACGCTTTGCCCGCCGGTTCGCCCAGATTGTCGAGAAGCACGACAAGAACCTTTACGGGGAATGATTGAGCGCATGCGTATGACCGCGGCCACCGCCCGGTGTGAAAGGCCGGGCCGCGCCTGCCTGCCCCCGGCAGGCGCTTTCAGCGCCCGCCCAGGCAGGCGCTGCCCTCTGCGCGAAACGCGACCATGCCGGGGAGTGCCTGATGCCGGAGAATGATCTTACCGAAGATCGCCGCGATGACATCACGCTGGACCGCGATCATGTGGGCCTGAAGGACACGTTTGCCAGTCGCCGGTATTTCAAGAAGTTCGAGCGGATTACCCAGCATCTGACCCGCGTGGCGGCGCAGATGCAGGCCGAGGGGCAATTGAGCGAGCGCGAGGTCAAGGTATTGACGCGCTATGTCGTTGCGATTGGCTATACGTTTAAAGCTTTAAGCATGAAATACCTGATGGCCGGGCGCGACACGGGGCGGCATTTCGGGGCGTTGGAGATGGACCGCGTCGAGAGCGGCTTTCCGGTGTTTCAGGAATTGCTGGTGATGGCCAATGATGCGGCGCAGGCGGCGCGGCATCTGGAGAATATGCCGAGCGAGAGTGCCTTGAAGGATCAGATGGTTCGGATGATCCTTGGCGAGCAAGCCCTGCCGACCAAGCTGCAATATGCGCTGAGTCAGCGGCTGTATTATCAGGAGTTGCTGAAAGGCGATCTGTTCTGGGCGCGCAATGATCCCGAGATTACATGGCTGAGCGGGGAAAGCCCGCGGACGACGTTCTTGGTGCATTGGGCGGTGTATGACAGTCAGGTCAACCTGCCGACCGTGTATCTGATGGAGGTGGAGGACACCGGGCGCACGGCTTTGCCGCTGGATGAGCGGCGCTGGCCGGAGGTGCAGGCGCATCTGATGGCGCAGTCGGTGGACGGGTTGAAGCTTGTCACGATTGCGCGCGGGTTTGACGAGGATTTCGACGATCTGCATCCCAAGCGGTTGCGGCGGTTCCATGTGGGGCCGATGTATTCGCATGCTTATACCCAGCAGAGCGGCCCGTTGCGCGAGGTGTTGCGCGATGCGCGCGCACCGGACGGGCAGGACTGGGCCTTGGCCTGGACGCTTGAGGAGTTGGAGAGCGAACGGGTGACCGAAGTACGCTCGGGCTGGTTTTCGACGGTGGAGCGGCAGGTGTTTGCGCTTGACCCGTTCAGCGGGCGGGGTGTGGACACCGGGGCGACGCGCACGGAGCGGGCGATTATCCTGCCGCAGCGTCCCTATCAGGTGTTGGAAGAGAAGCGCCCGCCGGGATTTTCAACTGTGCGCAAGTTTGTGGTGAGCGCCGGTGGCCGGGTGTTGAGTTACCGGTGAGGACGAATTTTCACGAAAATTCGGTGCCTCCGGCGGGAGTATTTCGAGCAAGATGAAAGGCGGATTTGACGTATGAGTTTGACCAGTGACCAGATGGAGTTGCGGGAAGAGGATATCCGCAAGCATTACGATGCCGCCGCCGCGATGTTGGAGGGGTTTGACCACACGCCGCGCATTGGCAAGGGGCGCGAGGCGCCCAAGGCGGAGCGTTCAAGCGGAATAGGCACGCGGCGGCGGTTTCGCACCACGACGCCGGGTTTGGTGACGCGCAGCACGGCGCGGCCCGAAGGTGTTCAATTGCTGGCGCGGATCGAGGCGGCGGACGGGGATGATCCGTTGGTCAGCCCGGCGCAGGCCACGGTGATGGCGCATCTCCGTCGCGCGGTGGCGATTTCGCTGGCTGTGGCCGAGAATTACGGCGAGGCGACGGGCTTGGCCGATTTAAAGCGCGCGAACCTTGAGGGGGCCTTGCCCGCCGATCAGAAGACGGCGTTTGCCGAGTTGTTGACCGCGGAGGCGCTGATTTCGCTGCATGTGTTTGGCAATGCCTGTGCGTTCCTGTTGACCCCGCATTTGACCGAAGTCAGCGTTGAGGTGGGCGAGGTTGAGGAAGTGTTGACCGACAACGGCCAGCTTGCCCTGCATGGTGCGCTTTGGGAGTTGGATCAGGATATTGCCGCATTGGCCGGGGATGATGCGCGGCTGGTGGGCTGTGTCTGTGCCTTTGCCGAGCAGTTGATGGAGAAGGCCGCATTGCGCGCACAAAGCGCCGGGCGGTTGGAGCCGTTCACCGGTGCCGCGTGGAAGGTGGAGGCGGATGATTTTGCGATCCGTGGTTTCCAGCCGGCGCGGGCGGCCAAAAGCTCGACCCTGACGATGACGTTCAAGAAGCCGCATGAGGTGGTGGGCAACCATATCGCCAAGTATCAGGCGCTGCGCCTGTCCAAGATGCTGATGGCCTATGATTTCGAGCGGCGGTTGAACCCGTTTGCCGAGCTGGGCGGGTTTATCTTTACCTTCATGGGCGACGGGATGCCGGGGACGGGTAAGACCACGTTGATCCAGATGATGGCGGGGTTGATCAAGGGCTATTGTGACACGGCGGGGTATCCGTTTCGCTATCAAAACCTGTCGACCGAGAGCATCGACAGCTATCAGGGGAAATCGGCGCAGAACGCCAAGGCGTTTATCAACAATGTGATTGATCCCGGTGCGATCGGCTTTGGCACGATTGACGATATTGACCAATTGGCCGGGAAGCGGGGGGACCGGCAGTCTTCGGCCGGGCAATTGGAGATCACCGCCGTTCTGATGGAGAGCTTTGCCGGGGCGAACACGGTCGTGCGGGGGAATTGCACGTTTGGCATGTTCTCGAATTACCCTGAGAATGTGGATGATGCGCTCAGGCAGCGGGCCGGGGCGCGGTTTTTGGTCGATGGGCCGAAAACGCGCGAGGATTACGTTGATATTCTGGCGCTGTTGATGGGCAAGAACCACGACATTCCGCTGGGCGAGCATGAGCTTTATGCCGCGCAGGAGATCAAAAAGGCCGTCGCCAAGAGTTTCGAGAGCCATTCCAAGCCGCATGAAGAGGGGTTGGTGCGGGTGTATGAGCGGGTCGAAAAGGACATTGGCGCGCTGGATACGATTGCCAAGCTGGGCACCTATTTGAAGGGCATTCAGGAGGCGGATGCGCGGTTCACCGGCCGGGCGATCAAGAACATCACCGATGCGGTGAAGGTTCGGGCGATGGATTTCGAATTGCCGGATGAGTGGATGGAGGAGCCGGAGCTGTTTTTGTTCCGCGATTACGAGACCAAGAAGGGGATGATCGAAGAGCTTCGGATGCCGATCACCGTTGAAATGGTGGTGCAGGAGATCAACCGCTATGCGGATTCGGAGTTCCGCTATGCGGACAAATCGGACGAGGTGGCCATCGAGAACATGGTGCGCGAGTTCGGGCGTCAGGAAGAGGCGAAGCGGCGGTATTTGGAGGGGAAGGGGTGATGATCCTCGGAGGCTCTGACGGGACGTGCCCGACCTGGAGGGCGCATGAGGTGCCTTTGATGGGTGTTAAACGGGCGTTTCCAGTGCTGGCGTTGCGCGGGTTGGAAGGTTGCAAACGCGCCCTCCGGGGGAGGTCGGGCGCGGCCCGGCAGAGCCGGGCGGTGTGGTTGAGATGGTGGGAAATGGAGAAGTTTAGGTGAAACGCCTCATCGAAAAAGGTCTGATGTTTGGCAACCTCATTGAGGTGGCCAGCCCTGCGTTGATCGAGCGGTATAACCGGGCGCTCATGCATTTGACCGGCAAGCGCACCGAATTGGAGGATTTTCATGTCGATATTTCGGGCTATTCCCCGGAAATCGGGCATGAGTTGGGGGATCATCAGTATCTGAACCACGCGGGCGTGAACCGGCAGTTTATTTTGCTCACGACCGAGCAGCAGACCGCGCCGTTGCTGAATACCAAGTTTTCAACCTCGCGCGGGATATTGCGCCAGTTTATCGAGGAGAACGAGGCGCAGTTGTTTGCTCTGACCGCACGGGACGCGGTGGCGGGGGAGTTGGTGAATTCGGTGTATTCCGTCGAGGAGCCGATCAAGCTGTTTGATATTCGCAAGGTTGTGATCGAGGCGGATACGACCGAGGGCACCGTGCGCGAGGCCGAAAAGCTGGGCCATTTGGTGGACCGCTTTCGCGAGGAAGAAGACGGCTGGTTTGACGACATTCTGATCGCCGAGATGATCGGGATGGCAAAGAAAACCGGCGATGTGACGCGCAATCCGGTGGACCTTAAACACATGGAATTCGCGCAGGACAACTTCTGGACCGCGCATTTTGGCGGGCTTTATGTGTTTCGCGGGATGGATCATCCGGCGGTGATTGCCAGCGGCGACAAGGACAGTTTGGGCAAGCTGCCGATCAAATATACCTTCGACAAGAATGACCGGAACCAGATTGCCAAGTTCTTTGAGTTCAACGATCTGGTCGAGCCGATTGTAAAGGTGCGCGGCATTGATGCGGCGGCAATCCTGCGTCAGAAAATGGATTTCATCGTTGTCGATGCGGCGCAGGACGCCGGTGTTGATCTGTCCGGGGCGACGCGGGCGGACATTCGTGCCTTGGCACGGCGACATGCGAGCGATTTGCCGGAGGAGTTTCACGGGCTGGCGGAGTTGCTGCATTGGGCCGAGGATGGCGGCAAGTGGCCGCGCATTACCTCGGATCATCCGGCGTATTTCTATACGCTGCGCGCGGCGGATCATGACGATGCGGATTTGGTTAATATGCTGCTTAGCGAGCTGGCCCCGAAGGATGTGAGGCAGCTTTTCATTTGTCACAAGGAGCTGTTTTACAAGCTCTATGCCGGGTGGAGCGAGACCAAGAAATCCTATGTCGCGGATTTTCTGCATCGCGAATACCAGGTGGACAAGGTGGGCACGCGGCGGGCACTGTTTGGGCATGACGCGCCGATGGTGGACGACCGTCCGGTGCCGAAAGACGATCTTATCGAGCGCGTGGGCCCGTGGGGCGCGGTGCGGAGGGGGTAGAAATGGGACTGGTGCGGCTGGTATTTTTCGGGGCGATCGGGCTGACCATTGTGTATTTCCTGATCGCGATTTATTCGCGGTCGGTGCGGCGTGAAAAGCTAGAGGATCGCTGGGCTGCGGAGCATGGTGACAAGGGCGACACGGCCGCGCGGGCGGCGTTTATCGAGAAGGGCATGGCGGAGTATGACAGCTCGATCCGGCCCAAGCTTTTGCTGCTGGTTTATGTGGTGCCGACCGTTCTGGTTATCGCCATACACTATCTGACGACCTATTACTGAAAGGGCCGATATGCGCCGGGTTTGGACTTGGATCAAGATCATCATTTTCGTGCTGGTGTTTGCGCTGTTGCATTATGTGCTGCCGCAGCATGACGTGGCGCGTATCACGTCGACCGAGGTGATCCGGGCGGATTTCTCGGGCTATCAGCGGCTGTTTTATGCGCAGGCCGATAGCGGCGCGGATGAGGCGGTGAACCGGGATTTGCGGCTGATCAATTCCGAGATCAAACGGACGTGGCTGCTGGGCTTTGGGCAGCGCGACAGCGAGAAGGTGATGGTCTATCGCAACGAGGATACCGGCTGGATCTGGCCGCCGTATTTCAAGTTTGACAGTTCGGATTTGCAAGCACAGGCCGCCGCCGCAGTGAGCGCGGCGGGGGCGAACGAGCAATGGGTGGTGATCACGCATTATGGCTGGCGCAATAAATACCTGTCGATCTATCCCAATGCGATCGGGGTTCGGAAGGTCGACGGGCCGGATGTGACGGTGATCCCGTGGTTCAACATCTTCTTCTTTGGCTTCCTGTTGTTCGCCTTTGGCATGGTGCGGGCGATGTGGCGGCAGTTTCGCGAGCGCACGATTGATCCGACGTTCGAGGATGTCAGCGACAGTGTGAACGAGCGGCGCGGGAAAGTGACCGGGTGGCTGAACACGTGGCGGCGCAAGAAGTAGGGGTTTTGGGGCCGCTAGGCCCGGAATCAAGGCCGCAGGCCGCCGGGCCATCGTCAGGCCCACCCATGGGCTGACGATTGGGCGAGGGAAGTTTGCCGTTCATATGGCGGGAAGATTTGGCGGGCATAAAGCGCCTTGCCAAAGGCGTTGGGTCGTCAACCCTGGGCCTGACGATGGGTCTGATGATGGCCCGGCTTGCTCACATGCCGATATCGCCCAGTTTCGAGAGCAGGTCCGCCGCATTGCGGGCCTGAAACTTGCGCAGGAGGCGGGCGCGCACGTCTTCGATGGTGCGCGGCGAGAGGCCGAGGGTGCGGCCGATCTCCTTGGAGGTCAGGCCGCGGGAGAGCCATGAGACCACCTCGCGTTCGCGCGGGGTGAGGGAGGGGCCGGGCGTGTCCGGGGCGAGACGCGCGAAGCTCATCACCACCTGCGCGAGTGGGTCACGTGGCGTCAGGGTATGCGCCCGGAAGCGGCACCAGAAGGGTGTGCCATCGGCGCGGTGCATCATGCGTTCGTCGGAATATTCCGCGCCACGCGACAGTTGCCCGAGGCCGATATCGCGGATGTGGCGGAACTCATGCTCGGTTCCATATAGGATGCGAAAGCTCTGCCCCAGAAGGGCTGCGCGCTCATGCCCGAAGAGCCATGCAAATGTTTCATTGCAGGCGCGGATCATGCGGTGTTCGGTCAGCACAAGACCGACCGGAGCGGCGTCAAATGCGATTTGAGAGAAGGCGTCCATGGTGGGTGACCCCGTGAAACTACGGTATTGATACCGTATGCCGCTGACGCGCATGATTTCAAGATCATTCGCGAGGGGACAGAGCCGATGGACATTGCCGAAAAGCTGATGCTGGAAATTGAGGCGCGGCGGGCCGATCTGGTTGAACTGACGCAAGAGTTGATCCGTATTCCGACGCTGAACCCGCCGGGAGCGTATTACCGCGACATCTGTGATTTTCTTGACCGGCGCATGGTGCGGCACGGGTTCACGACCGAATTGGTCCGTGCCGAGGGTGCGATTGGCGACACGGAGAAATACCCGCGTTGGAACATTGTCGCCCGCAAGGAGGGCAAGCGCGCCGGGGAATGTGTGCATTTCAACAGCCATATCGACGTGGTCGAGGTCGGCAAGGGCTGGACCACTGATCCGTTCGGTGGAGAGGTGATCGACGGCAAGATTTACGGGCGCGGCACCTGTGACATGAAGGGCGGCTTGGCGACGAGCATCATTGCCGCCGAGGCGTTCATTGACGTGTGCCCCGATTTCAGCGGTGCGATCGAGATCAGCGGCACGGCGGACGAGGAATCCGGCGGGTTCGGCGGGGTCGCCTATTTGGCCGAAAAGGGGTTTTTCAACCCCGAGCGCGTGCAGCATGTGATCATCCCCGAACCGTTGAACAAAGACCGCATTTGTCTTGGGCATCGCGGCGTATGGTGGGCCGAGATCGAAACCCATGGCGAGATTGCCCATGGCTCCATGCCGTTCCTTGGGGATTGCGCGGTACGCCATATGGGGGCGGTCATGACCGAGATGGAGGCGAGCCTGTTCCCCGCTCTGGCGCAGAAGCGCACGGATATGCCGGTGGTGCCGGAGGGGGCCAAGCAATCGACGCTAAACATCAATTCGGTGCATGGCGGAGAGAACGAGCAGGGCGATGATTACACCGGCCTGCCGAGCCCCTGTGTGCCCGATAGCTGCCGCATGGTGATCGACCGGCGGTTCCTTATTGAAGAGGATATCGACGAGGTTCAGGAAGAGATTCACGGGCTGTTGCGCAAGGTTCAGGAAAACCGGGATAACTTCCGCTATGACGTGCGTGAATTGCAGCGCGTTCTGCCGACGATGACAGCACGGAGCGCGCCGGTGGTGCAATCGGTCGCCAAGGCGATGGTCGAAGTGATGGGCAAGGAGCCACAATTTGTCGTATCGCCCGGCACCTATGATCAGAAGCATATCGACCGGATCGGGCGGTTGAAGAATTGTATTGCCTATGGGCCGGGGATTTTGGACCTTGCGCATAAGCCTGACGAATATGTCGGGATTGATGACATGGTCGAGTCGGCGCAGGTGATGGCGCGGTCGTTGCTTGATCTGCTGGGGAGCTCTGAGTGACGATCATCAAGGCGGATGGCGCGGCGGTGGTCGCAGACGTGGCGGTGGCCGTGGGCGACGAAGTGCGCAAGGGTGCCGTATTGCTTGCCACCGAGTTGATGAAGATGCGTCACGATATTCGCGCCGGCGAAGACGGGATTGTCACCGCGGTGCATGTCAGCGCCGGGCAGGAATTGCGCGGCGGTGAGGCGTTGATCACGCTGGAGCCGGCGGAGGTGTCGGGCACGAGCGCGGTGGAAGAGACCGGCCCCCGCGCCGATATGGCCGATTTCGAGGCGCGCATGGCTTTGTTGCAGGACGCGGCGCGCCCCGAAGCGGTGGCCAAGCGCCACGCCAAAGGGTTCCGCACGGCGCGCGAGAACATCGACGCGTTGTTCGACGCGGGCAGCTTTAGCGAATATGGCGCGTTGGCCGTGGCAGCGCAGCGGGTAAAGCGGCCGCTTGAGGATTTGCACAAGGCCACGCCGGGGGATGGGATCATCTGTGGCACCGGCTTGGTGAACGGGCGGCCCGTGGCGGCGATGGCCGTGGATTACACGGTTCTGGCGGGCACGCAGGGCTATCACCACCACCGCAAGATGGATCGGTTGATCGACGTGGCAGGGCGCGAGCGATTGCCGATTGTCCTGTTTGCCGAGGGCGGTGGCGGGCGGCCCAATGATTACGATGCGGCGCATGTTCTGGTGGCCGGGTTGAATGTGCCTTCGTTCCGCCAGTTTGCCGCGCATAAGGGGCCAAAGATCGGGGTTGTCGCGGGCTATTGCTTTGCCGGGAATGCGGCGTTGTTCGGGGTGTGCGACGTACGGATCGCAACCGAGCAAAGCTGGATCGGGATGGGCGGTCCTGCGATGATCGAGGGTGGCGGTTTGGGCGTGGTGCGCGCCGATGAGATCGGGCCATCGGACGTGCAGGTCAAGAACGGCGTGATTGACCTGTTAACGCCGGATGAAAGCGGTGCGGTGGCCGCCGTGAAGGCGATGCTGTCGCTGAACACGGTCGCCGAGGCCGGTGCGGGCGACGCCGAGGCATTGCGAAACGTGGTTCCCGCCGACCGCACCCGCGCCTATGACATGGGCGAAGCGATTGCGGGTTTGGTCGATCAGGACAGTTTCGTCGAACTGCGGCGCGGCTTTGGTGCGGGGCTGATCACCGGGTTTGGCCGGATCAAGGGCCGCGCGGTGGGGATTGTGGCGAACAATCCGCTGCATCTGGGCGGGGCGATTGATGCCGAGGCTGGCGACAAGGGTGCGCGGTTTTTGCAGCTTTGCGATGCCTGGGGGGTGCCGGTTGTGACGCTATGCGATACGCCGGGCTTTATGGTGGGACCGGAGGTCGAAGAGACGGGGCAGGTCGCGCATATCTCGCGGTTGTTCCTTGCCGGGGCGCATTTCGGTCAGCCGCTTGTCACCGTGATCCTGCGCAAGGCTTATGGGTTGGGCGCGATGGCGATGGCGGGAGGCGGGTTTGACCGCCCGCATCTGTGCGCCGCGTGGCCGAGCGGAGAGGTCGGGGCGATGGGCCTCGAAGGGGCGGTGAAGCTGGGCTACCGCGAGCATCTGGCAAAGATCGCAGACGAAGGCGCGCGCGCGGTGGAATATCAGCGGTTGGTGGATGAGCTATATGAGCGGGGCCGGGCGATGAACGCCGCGAGCCTGTTGGAATTTGACGCGGTGATTGATCCGGCAGAGACGCGGGATGAGATCGACCGGGCGTTTGCCACAGCCGGGCCATGCGCCCCGAGCGGGCGATATGCGGATGCGTGGTGAGGCGCGGGGGCGGCAGCGCCCCGAGGGCCAGGTGCTTGATTTGCCTATGGTTTGGGTGAAGACTGAAACGGAAATAAACGAGCCGCAAAGAGTCGGCCATGACACAAGGGAGTTATGATATGTCATTCATGAAACTGGGCGCGGTGAGCGCGCTTGCAATGCTGATGGCGGGGGCCGCTGTGGCCAAGACCGACATCACGGTGGCGATGCAGCTTGAACCGCCGCATCTGGACCCGACGAGCGCGGCTGCGGGCGCGATTGACTCGGTGCTTTATTCCAACGTGTTTGAGGGGCTGACGCGGTTCGGCGCGGATGGCAGCGTGAACCCCGGTCTGGCCAAAAGCTGGGACATTTCGGAAGACGGGCTGACCTATACCTTCCATCTGAACGAGGGGGTGAAATTTCACGACGGATCGGCGATGGACGCCGAGGACGTGAAGTTCAGCCTTGACCGTGCCCGCGCCGAAGACAGCGCGAACGCGCAAAAGGCGCTGTTTGCGACGATTGCCAGCGTTGATGTGGTTGACCCGATGACCGTCAAGGTCACCTTGAGCGAGCCGAATGGTGCGTTTCTGTTCAACATGGCGTGGGGCGATGCGGTGATCGTGGCGCCAGAGAGCATCGAGACCATCAAGCAGACACCGATTGGCACCGGCGCGTTCAAGTTCACCAACTGGGTTCAGGGCGACAATATCACCTTGGAAAAGAACGGTGAGTATTGGGGCACCCCGGCCAAGCTGGATAAGGTGACGTTCAAGTTCATCAGCGACCCGACCGCGGCGTTTGCAGCCGTGATGGCGGAAGATGTCGACGCGTTCGCGGGCTTTCCCGCGCCGGAGAACATTCCGCAGTTTGAGGCCGATCCGCGGTTTCAGGTGATCCTTGGCAACACCGAAGGTGAGACGATCCTGTCGACCAACAACAAGATGCCGCCGCTGGACAACGTCAAAGTGCGCAAGGCGATTGCCCATGCGATTGACCGTCAGGCGATCATTGACGGGGCGATGTTTGGCCTTGGCACGCCGATTGGCACGCATTTTGCGCCGCACCATCCCGATTATGTCGATCTGACCGGCAATTCGCAGTATGACCCGGAGCTGGCCAAGAAGCTGTTGGCCGAGGCCGGCTTTGCCGACGGGTTCAAAACCACGCTGAAGCTGCCGCCGCCGTCTTATGCGCGTCGCGGAGGCGAGATCATTGCCGCACAGTTGCGCGCCGTGGGGATCGAGGCCGAGATTAGCAATCTGGAATGGGCGCAATGGCTTGAGCAGGTGTTCAAGGGCAAGGATTTCGGTTTGACCATTGTCAGCCATACCGAGCCGATGGACATCGGGATTTATGCCCGCCCGGATTACTATTTCCAATATGACAACCCGGCGTTTCAGGCGCTGAACACCAAGCTGGGTGTGGAAACCGATCCGTCGATGCGCTCGAAGCTGTTGAGCGAGATGCAGACGGTCATCTCGACAGATTATGTGAACGGTTATCTGTTCCAACTGGCCTATCCGACGATTGCCAAGAAGGGCATCACCGGGCTTTGGAAAGATGCGCCGACGCAGGCTGTGGATATGACGGCGGTTGAGTGGGCCGAGTGATCCATTCGGTCGAGTAAGGTGTGGCGGGCCGCCCCCGGGAGCGCGCCCGCCCACCCACCCCGCGCACCCGGGGGGCCTGGTGCGAAGTGAACGCGGATTTGCCAATGGATGTTCCGGGTGATGTGTCTGGGCCTCCGGCGGGAGTATTTTTCGAAGATGAAGGTAGGTGAGCCGATGATTTCGCAGGGCGCGGGATGCTGAGGTATGTCTTGAAGCGGTTGTTTTCGCTGGCGCTATCGCTGGTGGTGGCGAGCTTTGTGATTTTCCTCATGGTGGAGGTCGTTCCGGGAGATCCGGCGGCTTACATGTTGGGAATCAATGCAACCGATGAGACATTGAACGCGCTGCGTGATCAGCTTGGGCTGAGCGGGAGCTTGGTCGAGCGGTATCTGGCGTGGGTCGGGGGCATGGTGCAGGGCGATTTCGGCACCTCGTATACCTATCGCACGCCGGTGGCGGAGATGATTGGCGAGCGGTTGTGGATTTCCCTTCCGCTGGCGATTTATGCGCTGACGCTGTCGACGGTGATTGCCTTTCCGGCCGGGATTTGGGCGGCGAGCAAGCGCGGATCGGTGGTGGACACGGTGGTGATGGGGGTGACGCAATTGGGCGTGGCGATCCCGAACTTCTGGTTTGCGATGCTGATGGTATTGGTGTTTGCGATCAACCTGCAATGGTTTAGCGCCGGGGGATTTGTCGGCTGGGATGCGGGCTTTTTCGCCGCTTTGAAGAGCCTGACCTTGCCGGCGATTGCGCTGGCTTTGCCGCAGGCGAGCATTCTGGCGCGGGTGATGCGGTCTTCCTTGCTGGACACATTGAGCGAGGATTTCGTGCGCACCGCGCGGGCGAAGGGGTTGAACAAGCGCCAAGCGTTGTGGCGGCATGCGTTGCGCAATGCGTTGATCCCGGTGTTGACGATCATCGGCTTGCAGTTTTCGTTTTTGATGGCGGGGGCGATCATCATTGAGAACGTGTTTTATTTGCCGGGTCTGGGTCGGTTGGTGTTTCAGAGCATTTCGGCGCGGGATTTGATCGTGGTGGAATCGGTTGTCATGCTGCTCGTGTTTGCCGTGATTGTGGTGAATTTTGCCGTCGACATTGCCTATGCGATTGTCGATCCGAGATTGAGGACGCGGGTATGAGCGGGGTGGAAATAACGCTGGGCCGTGCCGCGCTTGGGAACCGGTCGTTGATGCTGGGTGTGGTGTTGACGGGCGTGTTCGTGCTGGGCGCGCTGATCAGCTTCCTGTGGGTGCCCTATGACATCACGCAGCTGGACATTCCCAACAAGATCAAGGGCCCGAGCGGGGCGCACCCGTTGGGGACAGACCATTTCGGGCGCGATATCCTGAGCATGATTATGGTCGGGGCGCGGACCTCGATCGCGGTGGCGTTGGTGGCTGTGGGGATCGGCATGGGCCTTGGTGTGCCGCTGGGTCTGGCGGCGGCGGCGCGCAAGGGGTCGTTGCTGGACGAGGTGATCATGCGGGGCAATGATCTGGTGTTTGCGTTCCCGAGCCTGTTGATTGCGATCATGATCACGGCAGTCTTTGGCGCGAGCGCGTTGAACGCGATCATCGCCATCGGGATATTCAACATTCCGGTGTTTGCGCGTCTGGTGCGCGGGGCAGCGTTGAGCCTTTGGACGCGGGATTATGTGTTGGCGGCGCGGGTGTCTGGCAAGGGGGCTGCGCGGATTTCGATGGAGCATATCCTTCCCAATGTGACGAACCTGTTGATCGTGCAGGGCACGATCCAGTTTTCGCTGGGCATCCTCGCAGAGGCGGGCTTGTCCTATGTGGGGCTTGGGGCGCAGCCGCCGATCCCGAGTTGGGGGCGCATGCTGGCCGATAGCCAGACGATGATTTCATTTGCACCACATATGGCGTTGTTTCCGGGGCTGGCGATTTTGCTGACCGTGTTGGGGTTGAACCTGATGGGGGATGGGTTGCGCGATCTGCTGGACCCGAAGTTACGGCGGGCGAAGCGATGATGGGGTCGTTGGCACGTGAGCGCGGAGCGGTCTTCTACACTGCCGCATTAGGACGTGAGGGGGCAGCCCACCGACCTCAAAGGCACTTCAGCCCGCGCCGCTTCTTCTGTTTGGAAATACCTCGGGGGGTGTGGGGGGCTGGCCCCCCACTTGGACCTGCGGCGTGGGGGACTGTGGCATGAGCTTGTTGGAGATCGAGGGGCTGGATCTGAGCATTCACGGGACGGAAATCCTTCATTCCGTGTCGTTTTCCGTGGCGCCGGGGCAGATTGTCGGGGTGATCGGAGAGAGTGGCTCGGGCAAGTCGATGACGGCGTTTGCGGTGATGCAGCTGTTGCCGGATGGGGCGGAGTGTCGCGGGCAGGTCCGGCTGGGCGGGCACGATGTTCTGGCGATGGATGAGCGGGCGCTTTGCGGGATGCGCGGCAATGAGGTGGGGATGGTGTTTCAGGAGCCGATGACGGCTTTGAACCCGATCAAGCCGATTGGTGTGCAGGTGGCCGAGACGATCCTGATCCATGAAAAGGTGAGCCGAGCCGAGGCGATGGCCCGGGCGCGCGAGGCGTTGAACCGTTGCGAATTGCCGGAAGAGAAATTTCCGATGAGCCGCTATCCGCATGAGTTGAGCGGCGGGCAGCGCCAGCGTGTGGTGATGGCGATGGCGATTGCCTTGCGCCCGAAGCTGTTGATTGCGGACGAGCCGACCACCGCGTTGGATGTCACGACGCAGGCCGAGGTTTTGCGCCTTCTCAAGCGGCTGGTACGAGAAGACGGCATGGGCTGTATGTTGATCACCCATGACCTTGCCGTGGTGGCGGATATGGCGGATGAGATCGTCATTATGCGCCGGGGCGAGGTGGTGGAGGCCGGGGCCACGGCGGATGTGTTCACCGAGATGAAGCACCCCTATACCCGCGCGTTGTTCGAGGCATCGGGGCATCAGCCGGATCGGGTGGCGCAGGTTGAGGGCACGCCCTTGCTGGAGGTGCGGGATGTGGTGCGGGACTATGCCTTGCCGCGCACAAAGCTGTTCCAGCCGCAGGGGTATTTCCGCGCTGTGAAGGGCGTGAGCCTGACCATTGAGCGGGGTGAGAGCCTTGGGCTGGTCGGGGAATCGGGCTGCGGGAAATCGACCCTGACACGGGCCATTCTGGGGTTGGAAGAGGTTCAGAGCGGCGAGATCCGGCTGGATGGCGAGCCGGTGTTTAGCGGGCATGTGCCCAACCGCGACGTCAGGCGCAAAATGCAGGTGGTGTTTCAGGACCCCTATGGCAGTTTCAATCCGCGCTGGAAGGTGGCGCCCTTGGTTGCGGAGCCGTTTCATTTGCTGGACGCGCGGCCCGCAGATTGGCGCGAACAGGTGGCGCAGGTGTTGGAGGCCGTGGGGATCGGCGCGGACGCGATGGAGCGTTACATCCACGAGTTCAGCGGTGGGCAGCGGCAGCGGATCGCGATTGCGCGGGCGTTGATCCTGCGCCCTGAGTTGGTGGTTCTGGACGAGGCGGTGTCGGCGCTGGATGTGAGCATCCGGGCGCAGATATTGGATCTGTTGGCGTCCTTGCAGGAAGAGTTCGGCCTGTCATATCTGTTCATCAGTCATGATCTGAGCGTGGTGCGCAATGTGACCGACCGGGTGTTGGTGATGCAGTCCGGCGAGATCGTGGAAGAGGGCGAGACGGGGGCGGTGTTTGACAACCCGCAGCATGCCTATACCAAGCAGTTGATTGCGGCGGCGCCGGTGCTGCCCGATCTGGGAGCGGCGTAAGGACGGCCGGGGCCGGAATGAGAAATTTGCAAAGATGAAAGTTAAGGGGGGCGATATGGGCCTTGAAGATCTGTGGTTTGATCCGTCGAAGTGTTTGATTGACGGCGAGTGGGTGCCTGCCGAGGGAGGCGGGGTTTTGCCATTGATGAACCCGTCGACCGGCGAGCAGATTGGCGAGATTGCGCGGGCGCAGGCGGGGGATGTAGACGCCGCCGTGGGCGCGGCGCAAGCGGCTTACGATTCAGTTTGGTCGCGCACGCCAGCGGTGGAGCGGGGCCGGATTCTGGCGCGGCTGGGCCGGTTGGTTGAGGAGAAGGTCGACGCACTGGCGCGGATCGAGGCGCTGGACGTGGGCAAGCCGCTGAAGCAGGCGCGCGCCGATGCCGTGGCTCTGGCGCGATACATGGAGTTTTACGCAGGTGCCGCCGACAAGCTGATGGGGGATACGATCCCTTATCTGGACGGCTATACGGTTTATACGCTGCGCGAGCCGCACGGGGTGACGGCGCATATCGTGCCGTGGAATTACCCGATGCAGATTATCGGGCGGTCTGTCGGGGCGGCTTTGGCGGCGGGGAATGCCTGTGTTTTGAAGCCAGCCGAGGATGCCTGTTTGACGGCGCTGGCCTTTGCCGATCTGGCCAAGGCGGCGGGCCTACCGGATGGGGTGTTGAACGTGGTTCCGGGCCTTGGCGCAGAGAGCGGCGCGGCCTTGTCCGGGCACAGCGGCGTGCATCATGTGAGTTTTACCGGGTCGGTGGCCACGGGCGCGATGATTCAGGCGGCAGCAGCGAAGAATGTGGTGCCGGTGACGCTTGAGCTGGGTGGGAAGAGCCCGCAACTGGTGTTTGAAGATGCCGATCTAGACGCGGCGCTGCCGTTTTTGGTGAATGCGGGGGTGCAGAATGCCGG
Source organism: Rhodobacteraceae bacterium D3-12 (assembly GCA_025916135.1). NCBI lineage: Bacteria > Pseudomonadati > Pseudomonadota > Alphaproteobacteria > Rhodobacterales > Roseobacteraceae > Phycobium > Phycobium rhodophyticola. The sequence goes on from CP104793.1 coordinate 4,471,679, forward strand.
GCAGACCTGTTCGGCGTCGTCGCGCATTTTGGTGCAGCGTAAGATTTATGATGAGGTCGTGAGCCGGATGGGCGAACGCTATGGCGCGCTGCGCGTCGGGGCGGCGATGGATGATCTGGATGTGGGGCCGTTGATTTCGGCCAAGCAGAAGGGGATCGTTGACGGGTTCATCGGGCAGGGCAGTGATTTGGAGGTCGCCGGTCAGGGCCAGTTGGTGAATGCGCCGGAGGGGGGAATTTCGTCTCTCCGACGTTGTTTGCCGGGGTGAGTGCCGCGCATTCCCTTGCCAGGGACGAGATTTTCGGACCTGTTCAGGTGGCGATCCCGTTTGATGATGAAGAAGAGGCCGTGGCGATTGCCAACGGCACGGATTACGGGCTTGTCGCCAGCGTTTGGAGCCAGAATGGCGCGCGGCAGATGCGGTTGGCCAAGGCGATCCGGGCGGGGCAGGTTTTCCTGAATAACTATGGTGCGGGGGGCGGTGTTGAGCTGCCGTTTGGCGGCATCGGCAAGTCGGGGCACGGACGCGAGAAAGGGTTCGAGGCGCTTTACGGGTTTACCACGCTCAAAACCGTGGCGGCGTTTCACGGGTGAGGGACGACGCGGCAGACTTGCGGCTTGAGGGGGTCACGGCCTTGGCCCGTGAGGTGCGCGTTTTTCTTGAGCCGCATTGGCAGGCGTGGCACCGCAAGCGCGGATCGCCGCCCGGTAAGCGGACCCTGTCAGAGGGGACGTGCGGGCGGTCGTCGCGGTTTTTATACGAGGTGATGCGCGCGCAAGGGTTTCAAGCGGAGATGGCCTTTGGCTCTCCGATCGAGTGCGATTGCGGGTATCGGAGCGATGCGGGCTGGAAGGGGCATGCTTGGGTCGAGCTTGGCTGTCACGCCTGTATAATCGACGTGACGGCGGACCAGTTTGGCGATGCGCCGGTGGTGGTGGCGCCGTTGGATGACCCGCGATACCGGCGCGGGGCGGATGTGGCCGAGCCGCATTGGATTGCCGAGCGTCAGCGTGTGGCGGAAGAGTTGATGGACCTGTGGCGCGCGGCGCGCAGGGTGTAGAATTTGCCCCATATTTCCGGGGCGTATGGAGAGAGGGAAGAGACATGAGACTGAACGGAAAACGGGCGATCATTACCGGCGCGGCGAGCGGCTTTGGCGCAGGGATTGCGCGGAAATTCGTGGCCGAGGGCGCGCAGGTGATGATTGTCGATCTGAACCATGACGGGGCGATGGGCGTGGCAGAGGAGCTGGGTCAGGGATCGTTCGGGTCGGCGGCGAATGTGGCCGACAAGGCGGATGTTGCACGGGTCGTCAAAGAAGCGCGTGAGGTGATGGGCGGTGTCGATCTGTTGGTCAACAACGCCGGTGTGACGCATTTGCCAGCGCCGATGGAGGACATCAGCGAAGAGGATTTCGACCGGGTGTTCGCGGTGAACTGCAAGTCGATCTATCTGTTTGCGCGCGAGCTTGCGCCGATCATGAAAGAACAGGGCAGCGGCTCAATTTTGAACGTGTCGTCCACAGCGGGATTGAGCCCGCGGCCAAATTTGAGCTGGTACAACGCCTCGAAGGGGTGGGTGAATGTCGCGACCAAGACGATGGCCGTGGAGCTTGCCCCGAGCGGTGTGCGGGTGAATGCGATCAACCCGGTGGCGGGGGAAACGCCGCTTTTGTCGAGCTTTATGGGGCAAGACACGCCGGAAATGCGGGCGAAGTTTTTGGCGACCATCCCGTTGGGCCGGTTTTCCACGCCAGAGGACATGGCCAATGCGGCGTGTTTCCTGTGCAGCGATGAGGCGAGCATGATTACCGGCGTTTGCATGGAAGTTGACGGCGGGCGCTGTATCTGAGGCGCCCCCTCTCCGAGGGGCGGCGTGGGAGCGCTACGCCCGCCCTTGGGAGTGCAGTTAAGACGCGTGTGGCGGATGGTCCGAAGGTGGAGCAACGCCACGCGCGTGACCGGTGATCAAAGCATGCCCTCCCTGCGGGGAGGGCGGCGTGCCGGGTCATCAATCTGTGCGACGTTTGGCACGGGATGGCGTGTCGCGTCAGTTGGCATCTTGCCTCTCCCGTATGCTTAATATTTAGTCGGCCCCAGCCGGGGAGGGCCTAAAATATGCGCGCAGATTTGATCCTTTTGACCTTTGCCTATGTGCTGAGCCAGTTTTACCGCGCGTTTTTGGCGGTGCTGACCGAGGTGCTGGAAACCGATCTGGGGGCGAGTGCAGAGAGCCTCGCCACGGCGTCGGGGTTTTGGTTCCTGTCGTTTGCAGCGATGCAAATTCCGGTGGGGTGGTCATTGGACCGTTTGGGGCCGCGCGTGACGGCGTCGGTGTTGTTGCTGATCGGTGGCGGTGGCGGCGCGTTGGTGTTTGCCATGGCGACGAGCCCGGCGCATGTTTCGGCGGCGATGTTGTTGATCGGCGTGGGGTGCTCGCCGGTATTGATGGCATCCTACTATATCTTTGCGAGGGTCTATTCGCCGGCGGTGTTTGCCACGTTGGCGGCGGTGATCCTTGGGGTTGGGTCCGTCGGGAACCTTGTCAGTGCCTTGCCCACCACATTGGCGGTAGAGGCGTTTGGCTGGCGCGCGGTGCTGTGGGGAATGGCGGTGATCAGCGCGGCCACGGCGTTTGGGTTGTTCGTGATGGTGCGCGACCCGGAGCGGGTGGTGAGCGATGAGAAGGGGTCGGTTTTTGATCTGTTGAAGATGCCGGCCTTGTGGCTGATCTTTCCTTTGATGTTTTTCCAATACGCCCCGGCGGCGGGGTTGCGGGGTCTTTGGATTGGTCCGTATTTCACCGATGTGTTTGGCGCGGGGGCCGGGCCGGTGGGCAGTATCACGTTGATCATGGGCGCAGCGATGATTGCGGGGACGTTCATTTATGGCCCGCTCGACCGGATGTTGGGCACCCGCAAATGGGTGATTTTCGGTGGCAATCTGGTGGCGTTTCTGGCGATTGCCGCATTGGCCGTGTTGCCGCATGACATGATGTGGCGGGCGGTTGCCCTGTGTGCGGCGGTTGGCTTTTTCGGCGCGTCCTTTCCGGTGTTGATGGCACATGGGCGGAGTTTTTATCCGCCGCATCTGGTTGGTCGGGGTGTGACGCTGATGAACCTGTTCGCGATTGGCGGGGTTGGGGTGATGCAGGTTCTGACGGGCAAGATTTATGCGGCCGCCGAAGGGGCGGGGCGCGGGCCTGAGTATTCCTATCAGGTGTTGTTCGGGTTCTTTGCCGTCACGGTTCTGGTGGGGCTGGTGGTTTACCTGTTCTGCGAAGATCGCACTGGCTAGCTGCTTGGCCGAAGTCGCTCCGGAGGGCGTGCGCCCCCCGGAGCGGTTGGTTCACCCCTTTAGCAAAGGGCGTGCGACGATCAGGGTGAGGCCAAGCACCAGCAGTTCCGCCAGCGGTCCGGCAAGCCAGATGCCCCATTCACCGATCATCAGCGGCAACAGCGCAATCAGCGGCAGGCCGAAGGCATAGGTGCGTGACAGGCCCAGAAGCCCGGCGCGTTGCGCGTCGCCGATCGCCTGATAATAGGTGGCGATCATCATCAGCGGCCCAAACAGCACCATGGTCAGCGTGTTGAGCGGCAGAATGCGGGCCAGCTCGGTCTGGATCGTGCCATCGGCAACGAAGAGTCCACCGAGGTGTGGCGCCAGAAGTAGGAACCCCGCCTGAACCGCGGCGCAATAGATCAGAGCGATCACGGCTGCGGTTTTCAGAGCAGAGCGGCTGCGCGCCACATCGCCGGAGCCAAAGCTGTTGCCGGTGATGGTTTGCAGCGCCATGGACAGGCCGAGCAGCGGCAGGAACGTGAAGGTCATCAGCCGTGTCAGGATGCCGAAAGCGCCGCTTGTTGCCGCGTAGGTGTCAGCGGCCCAGACCTGTAGCATGGTCAGGGTGAGACCGGCGGAAAGCGAGAGGCCGACATAGCCAAGGCTATTGGGTGCGCCGAGCGACAGGATCGCAGGCCAGCCCGTGAGAGAGACCCGCAGGCGCAGCGGCTGATCGGCGCGTTGCCGCAGGGCGAACACCACGAGCAGCGCCACGCCTTGCGCCATCGCCGTGCCATAGGCCGAGCCGACCACGCCGTAGCCAAGGCGCACCACCATCAGCCAGTCAAACACGATGTTGAGCAGGGCCGAGAGCAGCATGACGCCGGTCATCGCCGACAGCCGCCCACGCGCGCGCAGCACATCGACGTTGAGCGCGAGCAGGAATGTCAGCGGCGAGAACAGCACGACCACGCGAATATAGCTGTGCCCGAGATCGGCCAGCGTGCCCGGCCCACCCGCCAGAAGGCGCGAGAGGGCTGGACCAATGAGCCAGTCACCCGCCATGAGCACAAGGCAAGTCACAGCCGCAAGGCCAAGCGCAGAGGTGAAGGCCGCCGCCGCATCATGCGGGTTTTCGGCCCCGATATGACGGGCATAGACCGAGGAAAAACCGCTGCTGACCAGTGTCGAAAGCGCGACGATCAGCATGTAGAACGGAAACATCAGCGTGACCGCGACAAGCGCATCAGCGCCGACGAATGTGCCAAGGAAGTAGGCATCGACCACGGTGAACAGCCCGTTGACCAGCATGATCAGCACGATCGGCAGGGCGGTTTTGGCAAACAGCGGGAGCAGCGCTCCGCGCAGGTAGATATTGTCGCCCGCAGGGGACGGAGAGAGATCGGACATCTGGAACCTTCTTTTCATGTTCAGATGCGGAGATGGGTTGGGGCTCGCGTTGCCAACGGACCGCAATGAAAAGGAACGGTTCGTCAAGATATCGAACTTCACCATGGCACGTGCCTGCGAGCGGCGGGGGTTCGACGCCCCATGGCGCCTGATAGGCAGAGCGGACCCGCTTGGCAAGAGGCTGTAGGCCGGGTGATACATTCGCGCCGCAATGGGGCGATCACACGAATGGTGATGGTTTGGCCCCTTTCGCTGGGCCCGTGCCTGCGTTAGAAGGCACCGTTCGCCAGAGAAGGAGTCCCTTGCGATGGGCTATAATGTCGTTGTTGTCGGTGCCACGGGTAACGTGGGCCGTGAAATGCTTAACATCCTAGCGGAGCGTCAGTTCCCGGTGGATAAGGTTGCTGTTGTGGCTTCGCGCCGGAGCCTCGGGACCGAGGTGAGCTTTGGCGACAAGACATTGACGACCGAGGATCTGGATACGTTCGATTTCACCGGCTGGGACATGGCGTTGTTTGCCGTGGGGTCGGAGGCGACGAAGATTTACGCGCCGAAAGCGGCGAAGGTTGGCTGTGTGGTGATCGATAACTCGTCGCTGTACCGTTATGACCCGGATGTGCCGTTGATCGTGCCGGAAGTGAACCCGCAGGCGGTGCATGGCTATGCCAAGAAGAACATCATCGCCAACCCGAATTGTTCGACCGCGCAGATGGTTGTCGCGCTTAAGCCGTTGCATGATCGTGCCAAGATCAAGCGCGTGGTGGTGAGCACCTATCAGTCGGTGTCGGGCGCCGGGAAAGAGGGCATTGACGAGCTTTGGGATCAAACCAAGTCGATGTACAACCCGACCGATGACAAGCCCGCCAAGAAGTTCACCAAGCAGATCGCGTTCAACGTGATCCCGCATATCGACGTGTTCATGGACAGCGGCGAGACCAAAGAAGAGTGGAAAATGGTGGCCGAGACCAAGAAGATCGTCGATCCGGCGATCAAGGTTACGGCGACCTGCGTGCGGGTGCCGGTTTTTGTCGGCCATTCCGAGGCGATCAACCTTGAGTTTGAAGACTCGCTTGATGAGGACGAAGCGCGCGATATTCTGCGCGAGGCGCCCGGCGTGATGGTGATCGATAAGCGCGAGGACGGTGGATACGTCACGCCGGTGGAATGTGTTGGCGATTTCGCCACCTTCATCAGCCGCATCCGTCAGGACAGCACGATCGACAACGGGCTGAACCTGTGGTGCGTCAGCGACAACCTGCGCAAAGGGGCGGCGCTGAACGCCGTTCAAATCGCCGAATTGCTGGGCCGTGAGGTTCTGAAAAAAGGCTGAGGCCGGTAAGAACGATGACGGGAGGCAGGGGTCGGTGACGGCCTCTGCCTTTTGCGTTTTGGACGGATCAGTTGAGTTTTTGAGTGATCGCGGCCTACACTCTCCTTATCTATTTAAGTTTTGGAGAGTATTATGAAACGCATTCTGACACTTTTAGCCGTTGTTGTTGGCCTTGGCGGGCCAGCGAAAGCCGACCACTATTACGCCACCGCGGACCCGCAGGTGCTTCAGGCGATCAACCAGATCATGACCACGCTTGGGCAGGGCTGCAATATGGGCAATGCGCAGTCGTGCAATGCGATCCCGTTGTTGCAGCAGCAGGCGCATATGATGCTGAGCGCCGGGTATGATTGCCGGATGCAGGGCAACCCGAATGCCTGTGCTTTTTATCAACAGAACATTTGGCAACTGCGCGAAGCACAGCAGCAGGTTCAAATGGCGGCGCAGCAGGGTCGGTTGATGCAGCAGACCGGCAATGCGGCCCCTGGAATGGGGCTGACCCATGCGCAGCGGATGCAGCAAATCCACAATTTTGGTGCACAGAACACCGCCAATTTTAACCAACGCATGCAGACGATGGACCAGAACCACAAGAAGTTCATCGAGATGATCCGCCAGTAAGGCGCGGGCCGGACAATGTGCCGCCCGTGACGGGAGTGATCCGGCGCTGACCAATGCGCCCCGCCCCGCCCCGCCATTATGCGGAGCGGCGATTTCGGCGGGTTTATCGGCTGCTGTGATTAGGGCTGTTGCGGGCGCATGTCGGCCGGGTCGATGCCAGCGACCACATTGGGTTTGGTCATCGCATCGCGGCGGAACGGCTCGCCGAGTTCCTGATTGATCAGGGCTTCGATAAGCGTGGTTTTCCCGGCTTTTTGATCCTTGATCGCCTGATCGAGCGCGCTGGTCAGTTCCTCCATCGTGCGCACGACGACGCCTTGCAGACCGCAGGCCGTGGCGATGCCAGCGTAGGAGACTTGGTTGTCCAGCTCGGTTCCGACGAAGTTGTCGTCATACCAGAGGGTCGAGTTGCGCTTTTCCGCGCCCCATTGGTAGTTGCGGAACACGATCTGGGTGATGGCGGGCCATTCGGGGCGGCCAATGGCGGTAAGCTCGGTCACGGCGATGCCGAACGCGCCGTCACCCGAAAAGCCGACAACGGGCGTATCGGGGCAAGCTATTTTCGCACCGATCACCGAAGGCAGGCCATAGCCACAAGGCCCGAACAGGCCGGGCGCGAGGTATTTGCGCCCTTCTTCAAAGGACGGGTAGGCATTGCCGATGGCGCAGTTGTTGCCGATGTCAGACGAGATGATCGCCTCTTTCGGGAGGGCGGATTGAATGGCGCGCCACGCCATGCGCGGGCTCATCCAGTCGGGTTTGTCGCTGCGGGCGCGTTGGTTCCACGTGGTGCCGGGATCGTCGTCTTCGTGGTCCATGCTGGCGAGTTGCTGTGCCCATGTGGATTTGGTTTTGGCAATCAGCGCCTTGCGGTCGTCGCGCCCCGTGTCACCGGCGCTATCGCTGAGGTTCTCAAGGATCGAGGTGGCGACCTTTTTGGCGTCGCCGACAATGCCGACGCTGACTTTTTTGGTCAGCCCGATGCGGTCGGGGTTGATGTCGACCTGAATGATTTTGGCGTCCTTGGGCCAGTAATCCATGCCATAGCCCGGCAGGGTGGAAAACGGATTGAGCCGTGTGCCGAGCGCCAGCACAACGTCGGCTTGGGCGATAAGCTCCATCCCCGCCTTGGAGCCGTTATAGCCCAGTGGCCCGGCAAAAAGCGGGTGCGAGCCGGGGAAGGCATCATTGTGCTGATAGCCAACGCAGACCGGCGCATCGAGCCGTTCGGCCAGCGCCATAGAGGCCGGGATCGCGCCGCCGAGCACCACGCCCGCGCCGTTGAGGATAACCGGGAACTTGGCGGTGCTGAGCAGGTCGGCGGCCTGAGCAAGGGCGTCTTCGCCGCCGCCGGGGCGTTCGAATGCGACCATATCAGGCAGGTCGATATCAATCACCTTGGTCCAGAAATCGCGCGGCATGTTGATCTGCGCCGGGGCGCTGGCGCGTTTGGCGTTGAGGATCACGCGGTTGAGCACTTCGGCAACGCGCGAGGGGTCGCGGACCTCTTCCTGATAGGCGACGCAATCGGCGAAGAGGCGCATTTGCTCCATCTCCTGAAAGCCGCCTTGGCCGATGGTTTTATTGGCGGCCTGCGGGGTCACCAAGAGGAGCGGCGTGTGGTTCCAATAGGCGGTTTTCACGGCGGTGACGAAGTTGGTGATGCCGGGGCCGTTTTGCGCGATCATCATCGACATTTTGCCGGAGGCGCGGGTGAAGCCATCGGCCATCATACCGCCCGAGCCTTCGTGTGCGCAGTCCCAAAAGGTGATGCCAGCGCGCGGGAAATTATCGGAGATCGGCATGAAGGCCGAGCCGATGATCCCGAACGCGTGTTCGATGCCATGCATTTGCAGGGTTTTCACAAAGGCTTCTTCGGTGGTCATTTTCATGGATGATGTCCCTTTTGGGCGGTCAACAGGCGCGAGTCGCAAGACGCGCGTGGGTTGCTTGAACTTACGGGTGCGGTGAAACGCGGGTTAGGGCCAGTTGGTGCGCCGGATTAGGGCCAGATTGCGCATGGGTCATGCACGGGCGTTTTCGATGGCGGAAGCGATGAGCGCGATGCCCGCGGGAATGAGTTTCGCCGCGATAGAGGAATAGCCAAGGCGGTAGTGGCTGTTGCCTTGGGTTGGGGAGGTGAAGAAGGGTTGCCCCGGTTCGATGAGCACGCCTTGGTCACGCAATTCGAGGCTGAGCGCGGTGATGTCGATGTGGTCGGGCGCGCGCATCCAGAAGGACGAGCCGCCAAAGGCACCGCGCCCGGCAACGGTAAGGTTGTGCTCCTGAATGGCCGCGCTCATCACTTCGCGGCGGTGGCGCAGGCGGTCGCCCATGCGGCGGATCAGGCTGTCGTAGTGGCCAAGCGACAGGAAATAGGCCGCGGTGCGCTGGGTATGGCCGGGCACATGGCGCAGGACCGAGGCACGCAGGGCGCGGACCTCGCGAATAAAGGGGGCGGAGCCGACAAGGTAGCCAAGGCGCAGCCCCGGAAACAGCGATTTCGAGAACGAGCCGACATAGATCACCCGCCCGTCCCGGTCGAGCGATTTGAGCGCGGGGGAGGGCGGCGACAGGAAGGACATTTCGAATTCGTAGTCGTCCTCGACGATCAGGGCATCAAGGTCGCGGGCGCGTTCCAAAAGGGCGTGCCGCCGGGCGAGGGGCATGGTTGCCGTGGTCGGGCATTGGTGGCTGGGCGTGGTGAAGATGACATCGGTTCCATCGGGCAGGGCATCGGGCGGCAGGCCGTCGGCATCAACCGCGAGGGGCGTCACATGGCAACGCGATTGCTCCAGAATATCGCGCAGGGCCGGGTAGCAGGGGTCTTCGATGGCGGCTGTGCGGCGCTGGGTCAGGAGCGACCTGCGCGGCGAGCCAAAGGGCATTTTGGGCCCCCATGGTGACGAGGATTTCTTCGGCTCCGGCCATGATCCCGCGCCGGGGCAGGATGTTGCGGGCGATGAAGGAGACAAGCTCGGGGTCGTCCTGATCGTAGTAGTCCGAGGTGAGGGAGGCGAAGTCTTTTTGCCCCAATGCCTGCAAGGCGCATTGCCGCCAGTTGGCGTGGTCAAACAGGCGCGGATCGGTTTGGCCATAGACAAACGGATAGCGATAGGAGCGCCAGTTGAGCGGCTTGGTGGGGGTCGAGCCACCGGAAAACCGCTGGCCGATGAGGCGGGGCCAATCGACGGCGTCCTGTCGCGGGGATTGCGGCGGAAAGGCGGGCGGTTCGGGTGCTGTTTCCGAGACGAAATAGCCAGAGCGGCCCCGCGCGGTGAGATAGTCAGACGCAACCAGTTCGGTATAGGCGAGCGTCACGGTGATGCGTGACACGCCAAGGTGCTGGGCCAGTTTGCGCGAAGAGGGCAGTTTTTCGCCCCGCATGAAGCGGCCCGAGAGGATACCTTCGGCCACCATGGATTGAATGCGCGCCTGCAAGGTGCCTTGCGCGTCCGGGTCGAGGAAGAAAGTGTCTACTGAAATCGCCATGGGGGGCAGCCTAAACTGGACTTAAGCCGTGCGCAAATTGGATGTATGCTATCCCGCCATGCAATGCCGGTTTCAGGGCGTGTTTGCGAAGCCAAGAAGGGGATCGTCGCAGACCTCTTGGATCGTTGGCTTGGGGGCTGATTTCCGCATGTAGCGGTAGTATTCAACCAGATCATTCAGGCCGTTGCCGTAGCCCCCTAGCGCGGCATCATAGGCGGCGCGATTTTGGTTGAACATCGCCTTGCCGGGCTTTTCCCATAGGGGTTCGACAAAGGGTTCACCGGGGTCGGGGAACAGCCCTGCGGCAAACACGGGGAGGCGCATGGTGAGCGATATGCGCTTTGCGCGCGCTTTGTCGGCATCGCTCGGCTTGCCAAGGATGGGGTTGAGCGCGTGCGTTTTTTGTTCGAGCTTTAATTGCTGGACGAAGCCCGTGAGCACATTGAGCCTGCGCTGTTCATCGGCGTTGGGTGACGGGTTGAGGAAAAGCGGGGCGATGGCGCGGACCTCGCAAGCGGCCAGTCGGGCGATTGACAGGCTGTGGGTTATTGGAAGCGATTGGGCGGCGGCGATTGCGGTGTCATCGGCGCGGTAGAAATCAAGCTTGAGCGCTCCGGTGTTGAGCTGAAAACCGGTTGGCGTGCTGTGCAGGGTGGCGTTGTTCAGCAGGGCGAGCATCGGGGTGGTATAGAGCGCATGGGCGGGTTTGCCGGTGTATTTTTCGGCGCTAGGCTCGATCGGGGCGTCGGTGTCGATTTCGACATTGCTAAGCGTGAGCGTGTCACCGGTGAGCGCCAGTTGAGCCGTGGCCGCGCGCGCGTCGTAGATACAGTTTTCCCCACGCTCGCAGGCTTGGAAATTGAGCGGCAAGGGGTAAGAAAAGCGAAGCACAAGGGTGTCCCCTTGGATGCTGAGAACCGTGTAGCGCGCCAGAATGCTATCGGGCCAAACATAGGTGCCAAGCAGGAATTGACCCTGTGGCAGCGGGTCGGCGCGCAAGGCAGCGGCAAAAAGGCCGAAGGTCGCGAGGATTGCAAATGCGAGGTGGCGAAACATTGGTGCGGCGCTTTCTTTGCTGAGGTGTATCGGTGCCAGAAGGCAGAAATCCTGCCGAAAAGGCAAGCCGGACGCCGGGTGCGAGCGCCGCAGAACCGGTGAAACAGCAACGGGCCACGCGCATGGCGTGGCCCGTCGAGGGTGTGTCAAAACATGCGCCCCGGATGCGGGGCGACGTCGATTGTGCGTCAGCCGAACACTTTGGTCAGCGCCTTGTCGACCGTTTCGGTGATCTGGTCGATGTCATCGGCGGTTGAGATCAGCGCGGGCGAGAAACAGAGCGTGTTGTTAAAGCCCGGCACGGAGCGGTTGGTCGCGCCGATGATGACGCCTTGGGCACCGCATTCACCGACGACTTGCGCGACCTCTTTTTCGCTGACCGGGTCTTTGGTGGTGCGGTCGGAAACGAGCTCGGCGCCGAGGAACAGACCCTTGCCACGCACATCGCCGATGACTTTGTGTTTTTCCATCAGGGCGCGGAGGTTGCTCTTCATCCGGTCGCCCATGAGGGTGGTGTTTTCGAGCAGGTTCTCATCTTCGATGATGCGCATGTTTTCGAGCGCCGCCGCCGGGCCAGCGGTGCACCCGCCGAAGGTGGAGATGTCACGGAAGAAGTTGAGCGGATCGGTGTCGTCATCCTTGAACAGGTCAAACACCCGTTCGGTGGTCACGCAGCAGGCGATGGCGGCATAGCCGGAGGCGACGCCCTTGGCCATGGTGACGAAATCGGGTTCGACGCCGTAATGCTGATAGCCGAACCATTCGGTGCCGGTGCGCCCGACGCCGCAGACGACTTCGTCGATATGCAGGAGCACGTCGTATTTGCGGCAGATTTCCTGAACACGGGGCCAGTAGCCTTCGGGGGCTTCGATCACGCCGCCGCCCGCCGTGACGGGTTCGAGGCAGAGCGCGCCGACCGTGTCTGCACCTTCGCGCAGGATCACTTCTTCGATCTGGTTGGCGGCCCATTCACCGTAGCTTTCCGAGGTGGCGTCCCAGCCTTGTTGGGCGCGGTATTCCATGCAGTGCGGCACGCGGACGAAATCCGGCGCGAAGGGGCCGTATTGGGCGTTGCGCTCGTCCTGACCGCCGGCTGACATGGTGCCGATGGTTCCGCCGTGGTAGTCACGCTCGCGGTAGAGGATTTTGCGCTTTTTGCCGCCGTAGCGTTTGTGCGCGATCTGGCGGACCATTTTGAAGGCTTTCTCGTTGGCCTCGGACCCGGAGTTGGTGTGGTAGACACGGGTCATGCCTGGCATTTTCGAGATCAGCTTTTCCGAGAACAAAGCGCCGGGGACGGAGCCGGCGGAGCCAGCGAAATAGTTCAGTTTGATGAGTTGGTCGCGCACCGCGTTGGCAATGCTTTCGCGGCCATAGCCGACATTGACGGTCCAGACGCCGCCCGACACCGCATCAAGAAATTCTTTGCCGTTCTGATCCCAGACGCGCATCCCTTTGCCTTCGATGATGATGCGCGGTTCGCCGGTTTCAAACGGCTTGTGTTGGGTCAGGTGGTGCCAGACGTGAGCGCGGTCTGCGTCAACGACGTGGCTGATGTCATTTTCTGTGAGGTGTCCGTCCATTGTGACTCTCCCGAGGGCGCCGAGGCAGAATCGGCCAATGCGACGCGCGGTTTCAAAATTTCAGCACCATTTGAAGCCTGAAAACGTGTCATGTCGATAGTGCCAGAGCGAATTGCGTATATGTCCAGAGTGCGATTGGTGACGCAACAGGCAGCGGGTCGCGTGCGGGTCATATTTTGCGCAGCTTGGTGCACGGGGGGCTGGTGTTTTGGCGGCGGCTGTTGAAGGAATGGGGGAAAGGAGCAAGCCATGCGAGATCAAGACCGCGCCGTATTGGAAGAGATGTTCAACGCAGCCGTTGCTGCGGCGGAACCGGGCGCGGCGATGGCAAAGCTTTTGCCCGAGCGGCCCAAGGGGCGGGTGATCGTTATCGGCGCGGGCAAGGGATCGGCGCAGATGGCGGCGGCGTTGGAGGCGCTGTGGCAGGGGCCATTGGAGGGTGTGGTTGTCACGCGCTATGGCTTTGGCGCCGAGTGCCGCAAGATCAGGATTTTGGAAGCCTCCCATCCGGTGCCGGATGCCGCCGGAGAAGCGGCGAGTGCGGCGTTGTTGCAAGCGGTTGACGGGCTGAGTGCGGATGATTTGGTGATCGCGCTGGTCTCGGGCGGGGGGTCGGCGTTGTTGGCGGCTCCGGTGGCGGGGCTGACGCTGGCGGATGAAATCGCGATGAACGAGGCGTTGTTGGCGAGCGGCGCGCCGATTGGGGCGATGAACGCCATTCGCAAAATGGTGAGCCGGGTGAAGGGCGGACGATTGGCGGCGGCGGCGGCCCCGGCGCGGGTGGTGAGTTTTGTCGTGTCGGACGTGCCGGGGGATGATCCGGCGCAGGTGGCCAGCGGACCGACGGTTCCGGGCGCATCGGGGCGCGACGAGGCGTTGGCCGCGATCCGAGATTACGGCATTCAATTGCCGGACGCGGTGGAAAAAGCGGTGCAGAACGCCGAGGCATCACCAAGCCCGGATGACGCGGTTTTTGACGTCAATGAGGTGCATGTGATTGCGAGTGCGTCAAAATCTTTGGAAGCGGCGGCAGAGGTGGCGCTTGCGGCGGGCTACACGCCCCGGATCCTGTCGGATGCGATAGAGGGCGAGGCGCGGGACGTGGCCCGGATGCATGCGGCCATCGCACGGGAAATCCGGCAAAAGGGGCGGCCATTCAGCGCGCCGGTCGCGTTGCTGTCGGGGGGCGAGACCACCGTGACCTTGCGCGGGAAAGGCGGACGGGGCGGGCGCAATAGCGAGTTCCTTTTGTCATTGGCGCTTGGGCTGGAGGGGTTGGACGGGATTGCCGCGATGGCCGCTGACACCGACGGGATTGACGGGAGCGAAGACAATGCCGGGGCGTTTGCGGACGGGAAAACAGCGCAACGGATGCGCGCGGCCGGGGTGGACCCTGCGGAGGCATTGGCGCGCAACGACGCTTGGGGCGCGTTTGACGCGGTCGCAGATTTATTCGCGCCGGGGCCGACGGGCACCAATGTAAATGACCTTCGGGTGATCCTGATCCGGTAGCCCAGTGATCCGAGGTGCCCGCGCGACGCCACAATTGCAGGTGTGGGGCCGCCGATAGTCATGGATCGTTAAGAAATTTCACGAAGAAATGTCCAAATTCCGCCGTTTTGGCGACATGCTTTTCTGGTCTCACGCGGGGTGACGAATGTTGTCATGACCCGAGCAGGGGCGCGCATTTGTCTGTTAATGAGAAACCAAAATTGACCGTGTAACACGGGCGAGTAAGGAAGCAGGCATGGCGTACACGCTGGATTGGTCCGGGGCGAGTGCAAACGGGTCGTATACCCTTGCGGATGGGGCGAATACGGTTGGTGTGACGCTGAGCACAACGACCAACGGAGCCGGGCAGACCGCGACCGTGGCGACAACCGGCAGCCCTTCGGAAACGGCGCTTTGGGTGTCTGGGTTGACCGATCCGGTGACCACGCAGATGGATTTTGCGGAGCCGGTTGAGAACCTGTCGTTTGAGATTTTCGACATCGACCAAGCTGCCGGAAGCTGGGATGACCGGCTGATCATTATTGCAACGGATGCTGCGGGCAACGAAGTCGCGGTCAATTTCAGCGATCTGGACGGGTTGCACACCGCCAGCGGCAATCAGCTTGATGCTGATGGCAATGCCAGCACCGGGGTAGAGACAAGCGGCGCGGCGGATAGCGTAACGGTGTCGATTCCGGGGCCGATTTCATCGTTGAGGTTCATTTTCGACAATGGCGAGAGCGCCACGAACAGCGGTTTGTTCGGCGTTTCGGACATCACGTTTGACGCGGCGGAGCTGGATTACATCGTTGAGGGCACCTCTGGGGCGGATACGATTGATGACAGCTTTTTGGGCGATCCTGAAGGCGACAAGATCGACAATAGCGACGCTGCCGATCTGAGCAATAATGACGTTGTGCAGGCCGGTGGTGGCAATGATTCTGTGCTCAGCGGGTTGGGTGACGACAGTGTGGAGGCCGGGACAGGCAACGATACGGTGCGCGGCGGGGTTGGTGATGACACGATCCTTGGCGGCGCGGGTGACGACAGCCTTTATGGCAACGAAGACAACGACAGCATCGAAGGCGGCGACGGGTCGGATTCGATTTACGGCGAGACGGGCGATGATTATGTCAGCGGCGGTGCCGGTGATGACACGGTTGAGGGCAACGAGGGGAGCGACACGCTTTATGGCGGCGCGGGTGACGATTGGTTGCGCGGCAGCTATGGCGATGATGCGCTATACGGCGGCACCGGGGCCGATTACCTTTGGGGCGGGTTCGGGGATGACACCTTCCACATCGAAAACGATTTCGGCAATGACACGATCGAAGGCGAGAATATTGCGCAGGTTGAGGGGGATACGCTTGACCTGAGTGCGGTGACCGATGATCTGACCGTTGATCTCACCCATGGGAGCCCCGAGATCGGGACGTTCAGCGATGGGGTCTCGACTGCGCAGTTCGGTGAGATTGAGACCATCATTTTGGGCTCTGGCACGGATACTCTGGTTCTTGGGAACGGGTCGGGTGCGGATGTGGTGAGCGGGTTTGCCGCGCCAACACTCAACGGCGATGGCACCTATTCCGGGCAAGATCAGCTTGACGTGAGCACGGTCATGGATTGGGACAGAAACCCCGTGGACACCGATGATGTCACGGTGAGCGACACCAATGGCGACGGCACAGGCGATGCGGTTCTGACCTTCCCCAATGGCGAGAGCCTGACCCTTGTCGGGGTTTCGACGAGCGAGGTGAGCAGTCCTGAGCAGCTTGCCGCGATGGGTGTTCCGCTTGCGACGAGTGACGGGATTGTCAGCGGGACCGTCGGGAGCGACACGATTGATGTCGATTATGCGGGCGACCCGGATGGTGACAGCATTGATGCGGGCGACGCGCATTTGCCCGGTGAAGCGGCAAACGACGATATAATCTATGCCGGATTTGGCGATGACAGCGTGTTTGCCGGGCTGGGCGATGACGAGTTGTTCGGCGAGAGCGGCAATGATCATCTGTTCGGCGAGAGCGGTCAGGATGCATTGTTTGGTGGCGCGGGAGACGATGTGCTGGATGGTGGCACCGGCTCGGACACCGTCGAGGGCGGTGACGGCGCGGATGTGATCACGCTTGCCGAAGGGGATTCGGTGAGCGGTGGCGACGGCGACGATCTTTTCCTTGTCAGTGACCTTGGCGAAGCGGGGGCCGCGAATGCGACGGTTGTCGGTGGCGAGGGTGACGAAGCGCTGGGGGATACGCTCGATTTTCAGGGGCAGACGCATTGGGATGATGTGACCCTGACCAATAGCGACCCCGGTGTTGGCGGCGGTATGAGCGGCAATGCGGTGTTGGCTGACGGCTCGGTTGTTAGCTTTTCCGAGATTGAGACGCTGATTATTTGTTTCACCGAAGGCACGCGGATTGCGACGGCGCAGGGGTTGCGCGCCGTGCAGGATTTGCAGATTGGCGATCTTGTCGTGACGCGGGATCACGGGCTTCAGCCGGTGCGATGGGTCGGGCAAAGGAGCGTGGCAGCGGTTGGCAGCCTTGCGCCGGTGCGGTTTGATGCCGGGGCCTTGGGGAACCAGCGGCCGTTGCTGGTTTCGCCGCAGCACCGGATGTTGATACGCGGTGGCGAGGTGAACATGTTGTTCGGGGCTGGCGAAGTTTTGGCCAGCGCCAAGCATCTGATCAATGGCGGGTCAATCCGCGAGGTGCCGGGCGGCACGGTGACCTATGTTCACCTGTTGTTTGACGGGCATGAGATCATCTATGCCGAGGGCACCCCATCGGAGAGCTTTTATCCCGGTGACACCGGGTTGGGCGCGGTGGATGAAGCGGCGCGAGAAGAGTTGTTCACCTTGTTCCCCGAGTTGCGCGATGCGGCGGGGCCCTATGGTGATACGGCGCGGATGTGTCTGCGCAGACATGAAGCGCAGTTGATGCGCCTGTAAGCGTTGGCGCAGCGCCGCCGGGAAAGGCGGCGCCGTGCCGGAGTGCTTTAGGCGTTACCGTCGGCTTGCGCCGGTGTTTTGGAAACCGCCCCGATGGTGAGCAGAACGGCACCGATGACATAGCCATAGACGCCAAAGCTCAGCACTTCGGAGAGAACGTCGACCACGTCGCCGAAATCATTCATGCTGGGCAGGGGCAGGCCAGCTCTGCTGGCGTCATTTGTCACGCGGATGATTGAAAACGCGATGAGGCCGAGGGGCAGCAGGCCGGCGATGATGGCCAGCCCCTTGCCGCAGCCTTTGGTAAAGGCCAGCGCTGCGACCACGGCGGCAAGGATGAAAGAGGCGAGGAACAACCAGACGCCAATTGGCGCGTCGCCCATGCTTTTAGGGTTTTTCGCGGCTTCGCTGAAAATCTTGAAGGGAGAAATCTCTCCTCCGAAGGGGATGCTGAGCCAGGGAATGAAAAAG
Organism: Rhodobacteraceae bacterium D3-12; assembly: GCA_025916135.1. NCBI lineage: Bacteria > Pseudomonadati > Pseudomonadota > Alphaproteobacteria > Rhodobacterales > Roseobacteraceae > Phycobium > Phycobium rhodophyticola. Next base: position 4,489,365 of record CP104793.1, read on the forward strand.
GTAATTGCAACAATGGTGGCGAAAATGCCGATGGTTTTCTGAGAGCCCATAAATACTGTCCTTGCTGAAAGTTTCAGCCTGCTTAACGCAAGTGGAATCAGGGATACAAACGGTTTTTGGGACGCGCCGATGCCGCAGGCGCGTGGGTCAGACCTGTTTGCGGGCGCGCAGCGCGGCGGAAATTGTGCCGTCGTCGAGATAGTCGAGCTCTCCGCCGATGGGCACGCCTTGGGCCAGCGAGGTGACCCGAACCGAGCCTTCGAGTTGGTCGGCAATGTAATGCGCCGTGGTCTGACCATCGACCGTGGCGTTCAGCGCGAGGATCACTTCGCTGATGTTTTCGGCGGTGATCCGGTCGATCAGCTTGGGGATGCGCAGCTCTTGCGGGCCGACGGCGTCGAGGGCGGAGAGGGTGCCACCGAGCACATGGTAGCGGCCTTTGAAGACGCCCGACCGCTCCATCGCCCAGAGGTCGGCCACGTCTTCGACAATGCAGAGTTCGCCGGTGGCGCGTTTTTCCGAAGCGCAGATGTCGCAGATGTCAGAGGTGCCGACATTGCCGCAGTTGAGGCATTCACGCGCGGTGACGGCGACCGATTGCATGAGATCGGCCAAAGGATGCAGCAAAAGCGCGCGTTTGCGGATCAGATGCAGCACGGCACGCCGGGCCGAACGGGGGCCGAGACCGGGCAATTTGGCCATCAGTTCGATCAGGTTGTCGATGTCGCGGGTGCTGCTCATTGCCGGGCCTTGCGCGGTGTGGAGGGGGGTGAGGGGCCAGCCCCTCCGATGCAAAATCAAGAATTTTGCATCTCCTCCCCGGGATATTTGGGGCCAAATGAAGGGGCTTAGAAAGGGAGTTTCATATCGGCGGGCAGGCCGAGTTCCTCGGTGATCTTGCTCATTTCGGATTGGGCGCGGTCGGAGGCTTTGCTCTGGGCGTCCTTGATCGCGGCGAGGATCAGGTCTTCGACGACTTCTTTTTCGTCGGGGTTGAAGATCGAGGGGTCGATGTCGAGCGATTTCAGCTCGCCTTTGGCGGAGCAGGTGGCCTTGACGAGGCCGGCGCCGGATTCTCCGGTGACCATCATGGAGTGCATCTCTTCTTGCAGGTTCTCCATCTTGGTTTTCATTTCGCCGGCGGTTTTCATCATTTTGGCCATGTCGCCCATGGCACCCAGTCCTTTGAACATGGGGTCTCCTTTCGGGATTTATGTTGTCTTCTAGATACGTGTGGCGGGGCGGTCGCGCAACCAGAGCAGGGCGAGAACAATGATGGAAACTGCGGCAATGATGACACAGGCGGCGATGGGCAGGGTTTGCGGGCCAACGCAGCCTTCGGTGATGGCGGTGCGGGTGAGGTCGTCGGGGTGGGCGGCGGAAATATAGAGGGCGACACCGATCAGGGTGGAAAACAGCGCGGTGATGGCGAAGTAGCGTTTTTGTGCCGTCAGGACGGCGAGGGTGAAAGCGCCGAGGATGCCGAGGCCGGGCAGAGAGGTGAAAAGGAACACCAATTCGTCAAGGCCGGTAGCGGGACCATAGTCGGCCAGCCAATCGGGGCGTTGTTTGGCGCAGACATCGGCGAGGGCGGTGGTGGGGAAAAGCGCGATGAGGGTGGCGGCGACGTGTTTCATACGACGCGGACCGAGGCGAGGCCGTCAACATCGGTGGCGGAGCAGCAGATGGATTTGAGGGTGCGCGGTTCGTCGTAGTTCCATGGGCGGCCCCGGTGCAGGCAGGCGCGTTCGTCCCAGAGCAGGACATCGCCGACCTGCCAGTGATGGGTATAGACCGCGGCGGGCGCGGTGCAATGGGCGATGGCGGCGTCGATGATGCGCTGCCCCTCGGCGAGGCCCATGCCTTCGATGGCGAAGGCGTGGGAGGCGATGAAGAGCGACTCGTCTCCGGTGACGGGATTGGGCCAGATCGCGCGCCAAGGGCGGTCGGGCCATTTGTTCATCTCGGGCAGGGCGGCGAGGTCGGGCGAGATGCGGGCGCGGGAATGCGACAGGCGGTGCCAGATGATCGAGTCTTTGAGGGCGGCTTTGAGGTCGTCGGGCATGGTAGCCCAGCCGCTGCGGGTGCTGGCGAGTTCGGTTTCGCCGCCGCCGGAGGGTGGTAACACCCGCGCGGTCAGGATGTTGATCAGTGCGGGCGTGGGCAGGAAGGTGCTGTCGGTATGCCAGAGCATATTGGCCTGCAGGTTGAGGGTATGCAGGTCCGTCGCCGCAGAGACGCCGGTGGCGGTTTCATTCGAAACCTCGGGGATTTCAAAGGCGACGTCGCGCCCGGCGGCCATGGCATCGCGGTTTTCGAGCGGGCCGAACAGCTGGGCGAGGCGGAGGTGGGTCGCGTCGTCCATCTGCTGTGCGGGAAAGAGCAGGGCCGAGTGGGTTTCAAAGGCGCGGCGGATGTCGGGGAACAGGTGATTTGTGGTCACGTCGCGCAGGTCGACATCGTGGACGGTCAGGCCGAAATCGGGGTGGAGTGGGGTGGTGTGCATTGCTGGTGGTATCCCCGGAGTGAAATGGCATGCGCTTGGTCGGCTGCGGCTTGGGTCGTTTTTATTCTTCCTCGAACGGGCCCCATTCGTCTTCGACTTCTTGCAGGGCATCGGTTTGCGCCTCGGCTGCGAGATCGGCGGCGGAGCGGATGGTTTTGATTTCGGCCTTGGGGAAGGCGGCAAAGACGGCCTTGACCAAAGGGTGGTCGTGGGCTTCGGATTTGAGGGCGTTTTCCTCGGCTTTGCGGGTTTCCTCGATCGAGGGTGCGCCGCCTTCGGAGACCACGGAGACGGCCCAACGGTTGCCGGACCAGCGTTGCAGGGCAGAGCCGAGGCGCTGGGCAAGATCGGCGGGCGCGGTCGGGGACGGCTCGAAAGTGATGCGACCGGGTTGGTAGCTGACGAGGCGGAGGTCGGCTTCGACATCCATCAGCAGCTTGCCATCGCGGTTGGCGCGGATCAGGTCGACGACATGGTGAAAGGTCGGGAAGCGGGCGAGCGCCTGATCCGGGTCTTGGGCCAGCGCAGCCGAGGGGCCGCCGCCAGACGGTGCGGGGCGCGATGCCGCAGAGGACACAGCATGCGCCCCGGCGGACATGGTGTGGCCACCGCTTGGCGCAGGCGCGCCGCCGCCCGGAGGCGGGGGTGGCGGGGTTTCGTCTTTGAGCCGGCGAACCAGTTCTTCGGGCGTGGGAAGGTCGGCAACATGGGTCAGGCGGATCACGGCCATTTCGGCGGCCATCATGGTGTTGGGCGCTTGGGCGACCTCGTCCAGCGCCTTGAGCAGCATTTGCCACATGCGCGACAGGATGCGCATCGGCAAAGCTTCGGCCATTTGCTGACCGCGGGCGCGTTCGTCGGGCGACACGGTGGGGTCATCGGCGGCATCGGGGCTGATTTTCACCACCGAGACCCAATGGGTGATTTCGGCCAGATCGCGCAGCACCGCCATAGGATCGGCGCCATCGGCATATTGGGCCGAAAGTTCGGACAGGGCCGCCGCCGCATCGCCGCGCAGGATCATGTCAAAGAGATCAAGCACGCGGCCACGATCGGCAAGGCCAAGCATGGCGCGGACCTGTTCGGCGGTGGTTTCACCGGCCCCATGCGAGATCGCCTGATCGAGCAGGGACGTCGCGTCACGCGCGGAGCCTTCGGCGGCGCGGGTGATGAGGGCGAGCGCGTCTTCGGCGATTTGGGTGTTTTCGGCAGCGGCGATGCGGGTGAGCATGCCGATCATGTCTTCGGGTTCGATGCGGCGCAGATCAAAGCGTTGGCAGCGCGACAGGACCGTCACCGGCACCTTGCGGATTTCGGTGGTGGCAAAGATGAATTTCACATGGGCTGGCGGTTCTTCCAACGTCTTCAACAGGGCGTTGAAGGCGTGGTTGGAGAGCATGTGAACTTCGTCGATGATGAAGACTTTGTAGCGCGCGGCAGAGGGCGCATAGGCCACCGTGTCGATGATCGCGTCGCGGATGTTATCGACGCCGGTATTGGAGGCGGCGTCCATTTCGATCACGTCGACATGGCGGCCTTCCATGATCGAGACGCAATGCTCGCAGACCCCGCAGGGATCGGTTGTGGGGCCGCCGTTGCCATCGGGGCCGATACAGTTCATCCCCTTGGCGATAATACGGGCGGTGGTGGTTTTACCTGTGCCGCGAATGCCGGTCATGATGAAGGCTTGGGCGATGCGATCCGCCTGAAACGCGTTTTTCAGGGTGCGGACCATTGCCTCCTGCCCGACGAGATCGGCGAAGGTCTCGGGCCGGTATTTCCGGGCCAGCACCTGATAGGTTTTTTCGGGCGTGTCGGTCATGTGCGCCTTTGTCGGATTTGGTTTCAGGGTCGGATTCGGGGTTTGGCCGTGTTCGCCCGCCAACCTATTCCGAGGAAGGCGGCGCGTCTACTGGATTGGGGTGCGTCGTCAGATTAGCCACAGGATGACGCCGACACCGATCGCACCAAGGATGAGCATGATTGTGATGGTATTGAAATCGCGGGTCGAGCGGGCCTCGGCGTCATGTTCGGTCAGGCGCGTGTAGGTCGCGCAGGCCTTGGTTCGGGCCGACCAGAAAACGGCGATTGCGACGAGAAGAAACAGGGTCGCGACCGTTTTGGCGAGCCAAGTGGGGTCGGTTTCGCCAAACACGGCCTGCAGACCGATGGCGACGCCGATGGCGCCCATGCCCGCGCCAGCCCAGCTTGCAAATGTGCGTTCATTCGCCATGATTGTGCGGTCTTCGGACCATTCGGTTCTGACTTCTGATTTTTCGTCAGAGTCCATTTGCGAGGTATCAGCCATATGGCTGAGCGTAGACGCGGACACCTGTGCGGTCTAGCGGAAGGTTGGCTTTGGCTTCATGTTGCTTGGCAAGTCGAGGCAGAATCGGTCACTGTGGGTTGAGTGACCGGGTTAAAAAGGGAAAGCCAATGCGATTGCGAGGAGTGCGCCGGAGCCGGAATGTGGAAGACCGGCGGCGGGTTAAAGGCAAGACTGGTGCGCAGCTTGGCGGTGTCGGGTTGTTGATCGTTTTGGCCATCGGGTATTTCGCGGGCATTGATGTGACGCCGCTTTTGGACGGTCAGGCGGCGGGCGGGCAGAAAACCGAGCCGCGGGCTCTGTCGGCTGAAGAGGAGCGGGCGGCGGAATTTTCGTCAAAGGTATTGGCGACGACCGAGGAGGTGTGGGGCGAGATTTTCCCGCGCGTTTTTGATCGCGACTACACGCCGCCCATTTTGGTTCTTTATAGTGGGGTGACCCAGAGCCGATGTGGCGGCGCGAGCGGCGCGACGGGTCCGTTTTATTGTCCGGCGGACAAGAAGGCGTATCTGGACACTGAATTCTTTGCGACGATGTCAGAGAAGCTGGGCGCGAAGGGTGATTTTGCCGCCGCCTATGTGATTGCCCATGAGGTGGCGCATCACGTGCAAAACGAGCTGGGTATTCTGCCCAAGGTGAATGCGGCGCGTCAGCAAGCCAGCCAGATCGAGGCGAATGCGTTGACTGTAAAGCTGGAATTGCAGGCCGATTGTCTGAGCGGTGTGTGGGCACGGGCCGTTGGTGGGATGCTGGAACCGGGCGACATTGATGAAGCGCTACATGCGGCGCGCCAGATTGGCGATGACACATTGCAACGCCGCGCCGGACGCGTGCCGCAGCCGCATACATTTACCCATGGCACCAGCGCGCAGCGTCAAAAATGGTTTGCGACCGGGTATGAAACCGGCGATCCGAACGCCTGTGACACTTTTAATGCGCGAAATTTATAAGAGGTAAACTTGGGGCGTTTGAGTATTTCCATTCAATTTCTTAAGCAGTCACGACGCGGGGCCAAGGTATGTCGGGCCTTGTGATCTATGCCCTGCCGGTGGGGGGTGGCACGCTTGCGATTGCATCGCTTCCGGGGCGGAGCGGGGATTATCGCGGCGATCTGGATGTGTTCAGCGAGTGGAAGCCCGGCATCGTTGTGACAATGACAACAGAGGCGGAGATGGTCGAGGTCGGTGGCATCAACCTTGGGTCGGACATTCAGGCAATGGCGAGCCGTTGGTGGCATCTTCCGGTGGCGGATTTCGGAACGCCGAGTGCGGAGATAGATGCGATCTGGCCAGAGGTGAGTGACAACGTGCGGCGTGCGCTCAACGGTGGAGGGCGGGTGATCGTGCATTGCCGTGGCGGTTGTGGGCGGTCGGGCATGGTTGCGTTGCGGCTGATGGTGGAGAGCGGCGAGGACCGCTTTGAGGCGCTGAACCGGTTGCGAGCGTTGAGAGATTGCGCAGTTGAGACCAAAGCGCAGTTGCAATGGGCATTCGCGGCTGTGCCTCAGAACGAGGCGGAGAGCGACGAGACGCCCAAATAGCGGGCGAAACCGGCCGATTACGCCG